>NZ_MOMD01000051.1:0-22084 GCF_001983015.1 Frankia sp. CcI156 | reverse complement strand
GGTGGCTGGGAAGCGGGAACCCGGCACGGCCACGGCCGGTCAGACCGGGGGTGCCTCGCCGAGAGGCGAGGCGGCATGAGCGGACGCTATCAAGCGCTTTCATGCAACGGTTCTTGGGCAGAGCTGGTTGATCGTCGCGATCGTGCTGACGACCGTAGCCGCCGCCGTGCTCCTCATCGTGGTGCTGCCCGGACAGCGTGACGTCCTCGACGAGATCGTCGCCGGATCCCCGGCCGTCCCCGACCGTGCGCAGGATGGTGGCGCGGTGGCCATGGATGGTGGCGCGGTGGCCATGGACGCGGCCGCGGCGCGCGCCCGCACGAGCGGTCTCGCGATGGCGGCCGGTGTGTTCAGCCTGCTCTGGGTCATCGTCACCGTTCTGATGATCATCCGCCCCGGCTCGACCACGAGCGTCTGACGTCCTCCCGGACATCCGGTTTTCCGTCGGGAACCGGCCCGGTGGTGGGATGATCGCCCTCTGGGCGGTGTGTGCGGCAGGCAAGCCTGGAGGATGTCACGTGGGAGAGGCGCTGGACACGGTGAAGCGCGCGCTGGACGCCTTCGACCTCGGTGACGAGGCCTCGGTGCTGTCGCTGCTTGACGAGGATCTGGTCGTCGAGGCACCGGGCGGGGTGCGGATCAAGGGGCGCGCGGCGGGCGCCGAGTACAGCGCCGCCTTCCTGGCGGCCTTCGGTGAGATCGACGTCGATACCCACGTGCTGGCCGAGCAGGGCGAGATCGTGGTCGAGGAGTACACGCTGACCGCGACGCACGTCGGCGTCTACCGCGACCCGGACGGTACGGAGCTCGCGCCCACCGGGCGTCGGATCAACCTGCGTGTCGTCGAGGTCTACCGGGTCGAGCGCGGCCTGATCACCGAGAACCGGCTGTACTTCGACCAGACGCGGCTCGCTCGCCAGCTCGGTCGACCCGCCTGAGCCGCCCCGGGCCTGGCGGCCCCGCCCCGGGCTGGCCGGGCGTGAGAGCCGACGGGTCCAGATTCGAGAGCTGATCGGCATGGACCTACTGCCTGCGGAACCCGGCTGACCGGTCATGCCCGGGGAGAAGGGGGTGCCGGTCAGCCGACGGGACTGACGGACTCGATGTTGGCGATGGCGAACTCGCGCTCGGCGTTGCGCAGGTGGCACCAGGAGTCCAGCCACCGGCCGAAGAGCTGGTTCGGCTGGATGCGGCGGACCGTCCGGGTGCCCTGCTTGTCCCGGTAGGCGATGACCACATCGCTGCGGCGTTCCACCGCGTCCGCCAGCACGGCGAGCTCGGCGTCGTTTAGCCGTCCGTTCATCTCGCCGAGCCGCTGGGCCAGGTCGGTCAGCAGGGTGACACCGTCGTCATTGCCGGTGCGCAGGCGCTGGGCGAGTTCGTCGGCCGTCAGCCGCCGTCGGGTCGCCGGCGGACCGGCGGGGGACCCTCCGTGCGGTCGGGACGCCCGGGACTCCCGGGACGGCTGTGCCGGGGCCCCCCGCGGCGCCTTCCGCCCCGGTCCGCTCGTCACGATGACGGTGCCCGTCGCGTCCTCGGCGACGGGGTAGAAGCCCGTCCGGCGCAGCTCGGCGAGGACCGTGTCCAGTTCCACCGGGCTGGCCAGCACGGTGGGGGCGAGCCGGGCGAGGTGCAGCTTCGCCAGTGTCCGGGTGTGGAGGATCTCGGCGGTCGTGGGCTCGTCGGCGAGGACGGCGCTGCGCATCCCGCGGACCCGCACGTGTCCGTGCCGGCGGGCGACGTCGGCGATGAGGTATTCGAGCGGCTGCGGGAGACCGTGGTCGGCGATGGCGCGTAGCTGTTCGAGCAGCTCGGTGGCGGACCATCCGGCGTCCATCGCGGCGCGGACGCTGGCGGAGGTGAACCGCCAGGTCCCGGCCGCGCCCCGGGACTCCGGCACCGCCGCGGCCCGCAGGAGCTGGGATATCGCCGCGCTGGGCTGGCCGGACACGACCGCGGTGAGATCGGACTGCAGGATCAGGCTGGACGGCGTCGCGGGCAGCAGCTCGGCGCAGCGGTCCGCCAGATCCCGCACCGTCCTCGCGACCTGCGCGGCGAGCTCGTCCGCGGTCGAGACGATCATAAGCCCGACGGTGGCAGCCGCCGCGTCGGTGGTGCTCGGCGCGGCCTCGATCAGGGCCTGGCCGGGCTCGGACAGGACGTCGAGGGCGAACACCCCGAGCAGCTCGGCCTCGCGGATCGACGCCGCCACCTTGATCTTGCAGGTGGCGGCGTCGTAGCCGTGCAGGGGGAAGAACCAGTCGAGGTTCTCAGCCGTGAGCCGCACCGACCGCCCGCCGGCCGCCGCGCGGATCAGCACCCGGCGAATCTGGCCCGCCCCCGACCCGATGGGCAGGGGCGGCGGGACGTCCTTCTCGTCGGCACCCTCGCGGCTCGTCGGCGCGTGCTCCAGAGCGTGCCACGCCGCCGCCAGCGTCGCCCACTGATGGCTTGGCGACTCCTCCCGCCACTCCTGGAACCGCGGGCTCGGTGCGTAGCCGCCTTCGGTGAAGGCCAGCAGGCCGGCGGCCGCGACCAGGTCGATCCACAGCGGCAGCTCGGCCAACGGTGTCGACAGCCGCTTCGCCAGCCGGGCCCGTTCCCGCCCACCGACGCCTCCTCGCTTGAGCGCCACGACGGGGGCGGCGGCGGCCTCGTCGAGCAGGGCGGTCACGGCGCGGATAGCGCCCTGGGCGGCCGCCTGGGAGCTCGACCGGACGGCGGCCTCGTTCACCTCCGGCCGGGGAATGTCCGGCGGCCCGGTGAGCCCCAGGTCCTGCCTGGCCAGCCAGGCGGCGACCGCGACCTCACGGGGGAGCTCCGGCCGGTTGCCGACGCCCAGCACCAGCCCCGCGGTGATCAGCTGCCTGATGGACCGCGTGGCTGCCCTGCGGTCATGGATCTCCTCGAAGGGCGTGTAGGGGAACATGTAGGGGAAGTAGCCGCCGGCCGTGGCCAGGCGCAGGTCATCGAGTTGCTGCCGCGCCGGGGCGGGCAGGGAAGCGATGATCGTCGCGATGCGGCGGGCATCGGACATGAGTTCGGTGAGCCGCGCGACCAGCTCGGTCTTGCGCAGGTTTTCGGCCGGAGCCCCGAGCGCCGTGACCGCCTTACGCAGATCCTCGACCAGGACGTTGCGGGCGATCTTTGCGACCGGGCGGGCGGAGCTGATCTCCTCGACCCAGTGGTTGTGCAGMGGCTCCGGGAGTCGGACCACCGTGTCGGTCCAGGCGAGGCCGCGGGCGCACAGATCGTCCACCCCGGCGCGCACCGCGTCCGGTAACGCGCCCAACAGCTCGGCCATCCGGGGCACCGTCGCGGACTCCCCCAGCAGCGCCGCCGCCTGGCCGACCCGGAGCGTGTCGCGGTTCAGCTCCCACAGCGCCGCCGCCAGCGAATCCGGGCTTTCCAGCCGCTGCGCGAGCTGCCCGAAACCGCGGGGTACCGGCTCGATCAGCACGTCCGGACGCGAGCGGAGCAGAGCGGCCAGCGCCGGCAAGTCCAGATCCGCAAGATGGTCAACGAACGATCGTGGTGTCATCCCTTCCATTCTTATGCGCGCCGAACGGGCACGGTCGCCCGGTCTGCCGGTAGCAGACATCCGAGACCACGGTCGCCCGTTCCCGATCCGTCCGGATTGCGAGCGCACCGGTGGCGCCGGCGAACGGCATCGGCGCCCTCCGGACGGTCGCCGGTACCGCGGACGGTCGCCGGTACCCCGGGCCTCGCCGTCGTTGCCGGTGCGGCCTCACTGATAGCCGATGTGGAGGACGGTGGGGCTGGTAGGCGCATCGCTGTCGATGACGACCGTCGGCCCGTCCGGACCACCCCCGGGACCACCGGCCCAGCCGAAAGTGAACATGTAGCTGTGCCCCGGCGCGATCCGGAGGTGGGAGTTCTGATCCAGGAGGCGCTCACCGTCCACCGAGATTGACTGGACGTGCAGGATCCCCGGTCCTTTGTCGGTGATTGTCAGGTCGGTCTGCCGCCCGACGCCGCTCACCGCGCCGGTCTCGTACGAAACGTTGATCACCGGGAGTGGATGATACGTCGGACGGCGGATCATGGCGCCGGCAGGCAACGCTGAGAACAGAATGAGCAGTATTGCGGTGACCATGATGGATACGGCGCGGCGGGACGGGTGCCGGGTACGGGCCGAAACGGATTGCGCCGCATCCCCCATAGCCCCGGAGTCGTCGGTAAGGACGGRCACCAGATCGAGGTGCGGGCGGCACACCGACCTGCCCGGTGAGGGGAGCATGGTTTCCTCCGCGCTGTATTTCCAGAAATCTGTCATCCCGGCCCGAGGATACTAGGGGCCCGGTACGCTGAGTGGTCATGTCCTACGGGAACATCTCCACCGGACCGGAAGCATGAGCCCATCCGGGGTATGCGGATACCCCTTGCGGGCACCCCCGGTGAATGTGGACGCAGTCGGTCATCCGGCCCGTGCTGTCGGGCAATGGTCGGTAACTGGAATGGTCCTCCCGGATGGCGGTCAACGGCGGTCAATAGCGGTCAATAGCGGTCAACGGCAGGCGTGACCGCCGCCCGGACTTGCGCCGGTTCGACACAGATGTATCGGTTCTCCCATCTTGTGAATGTTGTCATCGATGGTTGGACGGGCAGGGGCGTTCCGGTGTCAACCGCATCGGGTTCTCACCGGCCCGGCTGCCCGCCCGATGCGCGGCCCGATAATCCGGACGGGAATACGTAAACGTGAAACGGAATCGAAGGGCTCGGCGCGCCGTTGTCATTGAGTGGGGAAGTYCTGGTAGGGAATAGCGGATCGGAGAACACGTGAGAGACGCGAGAGAGGTTCAAATATGCGTCGACCCGTTAAGAGAAGAACCGGGCGAGCTGTCGGTGTCCGTCGCATTCTGGTGACCATCGGAGCCGCCGTCACGCTCGGTCTGCTCACCACCGGCGCGGGCTGCCAGCCGCCCGGCACACCCTGCCCTCCCTACCCACCCGTCCCGCAACCCAACTGCCAGCCCATCCCGAACTGACGTGTCCGGCCGCGGCGGGTCACCTGTCCGGGTGAGACGCCGCGCAGGGCGCAAGGGAGGGAAGATCGGTGTCCCACACGCGGGTCCATCGGTGGTCGGCCGTCCGGGTCGGTCGCCGGTGGGCCGCGATGGGCTCACCCCGCCGCGACATCTGCCGTGTCCGCGACATCTGCCGTGTCTGCCGTGTCTGCCAGGCCGAGGTGGTGCACGACGGCCCGCGGAACCTCGGCGAGTCCGGCACGCACCCGTGGGTCGCTCACCGTGCCGTCCGGACCGATGGCCTCCCTTGCCACGGGCAACGACGCGCAGGYCGACGCGCTGACGTTGGCAGCCACCTGGTCCAGCACCGTCCCCAGCTCGGCCCGGGCACCCCTCCCCCGGCTCGGGGCGGCCACGTTGACCCAGGCAGCGGACTTACCGTAGAGCTCCCCGCCGCCGATCGTCCAGTCGATCAGGTTCTTGAAGCTTCCAGTTCTTGAAGCTTCCAGGTAGCGCGCCTGCGTACTGCGGGGTGCGGAACAGCACGACGTCGGCCGCTGTGAGCTGCGCGCGCAGTTCGGCCCCGGCAGGCTGGGGCGCGTCGTCGCTCTTGCCGTAGCCGTGCTCTTGCCGTGGCGGTGGTTCTTCGATGGTGGGTTTCGACGGTGGGTGCGGCCGGGCCCGGTTCCTTGACGGCGGCCCGCCGACTCCGGCAAACAAGATGGATGCGGACCATTTCCCCTGGTGAAACAGGGTTCAGRCAAGGGTTCAAGCAGGCCGGAGCGGTACGCGGGGTCACGTCCTCCCACGGGGACGCCATCTCGCCCGGACCGGTGGTCGTACGGTGAGCACGACCTCCGTCGACGGGCTGGTGGGGCTGGATGGCGTCCTCGGTGACGTCCTCGCCGCCTATGATCTCGGCCCGTCGCCGCGGGCGAGCCTGCTGCATGTCTCGGAGAACGTCACTTACCGCGTGGACGACCCGGCGACCGGCCGGCGTTGGGCGTTGCGGCTGCACCGGCCCGGCTACCACACTCTCGTCGAGATTCACGGGGAGCTGGCGTGGGTGGCTGCCCTGCGCGCCGACGGCGTGGTCGTGACGCCGCCGGTCGTGCCGACGAGGGCGGGTGGGCCCGTGGCGACCGTGGCCGCGACCGGAACCCTCCCGCCGAGTGCCGCCTCGCCGGATCCCGCTGGGCTGGATCCCGCTGGGCCGGATGGTGCCGAGCGGCACGCCGTGTTGTTCGAATGGGTCGACGGACGTTCACCGGAACCGACGGACCCCATGTCCCTGCGCGGCGCGTTCGGGCAGCTCGGGGAYATCACCGCGCGGCTGCACCGGCACGCGCGGGAGTGGTCCCGCCCGACTACCTTCGCCCGCTTCGAGTGGACCTGGCGGAGCATGCTCGGCGACGCCGGCCGGTGGGGGAGCTGGTCGGAGGGCTTGGTCACCGCGCTGGCCGACGGCCCCGGCCCGCCGGGGGACGGCCCGCGGGGGGACGGCCGCGCGGCGTTGGGCCTGCTGAGCCGGGCCGCGGCCGACATCGAGGCACGCCTGGCCGCCTTCGGCACCGGGCCGGACCGGTTCGGGCTCGTCCACGCCGACATGCGGCTGGCGAACCTCCTGGTACCCCGGGATGCGTCCACCGGGGACGTCTGCGTGATCGATTTCGACGACTGCGGCTTCGGCTGGTACCTCTGGGATCTCGCCGCGTCGCTGTCCTTCATCGAGCACCTCGACGAGGCCGGCGACCTGGTGGCCGCCTGGCTGGCCGCCTACCAGCGCCAGCGCCCGCTCACCGCGGACGACGTAGCGATGATCCCTACCTTCGTCCTGTTGCGCCGGCTGCTCCTGGTGGCCTGGCTGGGCACCCATCCGCACTCGGACGCGGTGCCGAGCGCCTCCGAGTACGCCCGGGACAGTTGCGAGCTGGCCGAGGCCTATCTGGGCGGGCGGTTCCTCACCGGCTGAGGCGGCGGCCCGCGGCCAGGCCTGACCGCTGGCTCGTCCCGCCCGCCCGAAATCCCCGAGGACCGGCACGCCCGGACCACTCAGCGGCCGGTGAAACGGGGCGCGCGGCGCTCCGTCGAGGCGCGCACCCCCTCGGCGAAGTCCTCGGTGGCCCGCAGTCTGGCCTGCTCGGCGGTTTCCCGCTCGGTGGCCGCCCGGATGACGGGGACGAGATCCGCCCACATCGTCTCCCGGATGCTGCGCACGGCCAGCGGCGCGGCGGCGGTGACCTCACCGGCCAGCGCCACCGCGGCCTCCCGCAGCTCGGCGTTCGGCACGAGCCGGTCGGCGAGGCCGATGTCGAACGCCTCCTGCCCACCAACCCGGCGACCGGTGTAGAGCAGGTCGAGCGCCTTCTGCCGGCCGACGACCGCCGGCAGGGTCACCGAGATGCCGAAGCCCTGGTGCAGCCCGATCCGGGAGAAGTTCGCCGCGAAGCGGCTGTCCGGGCTTGCGACCCGGAAGTCCGCGGACAGCGCGAGCCCCAGCCCGCCGCCGACCGCGCTGCCCTGCACCGCGGCCACGACCGGTATCGGGGAGGCGAACAGCCGTAGCGCCTCGCGGTAGAGGGCCGGCGCCCCCTCGTCCGCCGAGATCGCCTCGGCCGCACTCGCGCCGGAGAAGTCGGCTCCGGCGCAGAAGTTCCTGCCCTGGGAGCACAGCACGACGGCACGGACGTCGGAGTCGGCGCCGAGCTTGTCGTAGATGTCGGCGAGGGTCTGGATCAGGCGCACGTCGAAGAAGTTGTGCGGCGGACGGCAGACCTCGACGACGGCGACGTGGCCGGGCAGGGTCTGTACCGCGATGTCTCCGGACTCGCTCATGATGATCCTCCGTCGGGTCGTCCGTGCTGGTGCCGGCGGTCCGCCGTGCCGGCGGGGTCTCCTCCGTCCGACATCGTCCATCCTGACCGAAAACGCCTCGCGGGTCGCGTCACGGACTGGGCCTGGACCGGGCCTGGACTGGGCCTGGAGTGAGCGGACTGAGCCTGGAGCGAACGGAGACGGACGCGGCTGACCTCCCGTTCCCTGACGACGAGTTCGACGTGGTGCTCTCCTGTTTACCGACTAGATCATGCTCACGGTGTTCAATGTGCTGTGCTGACCGGACAGCCGCCGCGTCAGCGGCCGGGGGCCGGCCAGAAGGTCGCGAGCGGAATCGGGGAGTCGGCCGGGTCCGAGGAACCGAGGACGACGTCGGCGGGGGTGATGGCGTTCGCGTCGCTGTACGGCCCGCCCAGCGTGYCGAGATCGGTGAAACGGCCGTCGCGCCAACGGAACGCGTGCCCGTTCGCCGTGCCGGCGACGGTTCCCCGGTCGTTGATGGCGGTCACCCCAAAGTCGCCGCTGGGCACGCTGATGGTCGCGCGCTGGCCGTGCCACCAGACGAATGCATGGTTCGACGAGCCGCGGCTCAGGACGAGGACCTGGCCGGCGTTGTTGATCCCGATCGCCCAGGATTCGGTGTCGCCGGGCGGCGTACCGAGGTCGATCAGACGACMGCGTTCCCAGAGGAAGGCGTGGGTGTGCCCGTCGGCCGTGTCGCTGTAGCCCACGATCTGCCCGGCGTCGTTCGCGGCCACCGCGGTGCTTGACGGGCCGCCGAGGGTACCCAGGTCGTGCAGGGTGCCTCTCCACCAGCGGAAGGCGTGGGACGGGCCGGCGGCGGTGTTACTGCTGCCGGCGATGGCCCCGGCGCTGGTGACCGCGACGGCGGAGCTGCTCGGGCCGCCGAGCGTACCCAGGTCCTGCAGGTGGTTGTCCGCCCACCGGAAGGCATGGAACGTACCGGCGTTGGTGGTGCTGGTGCCGACGATGACCCCGGCGCGGTTGACCGCCACCGCGGCGCTGCTGTAGCCGCCGGCCGTGTGGGTGCCGCCGAGGTAGCCCAGACCCTGGGGCTGGGAGGTTCCGTGTTCCAGCCGGAACGCCTGCCGGTCGTAGTGGCTGACGAAATCGCCGATGACCAAGCCGTCCTCGGTCACCGCCTTCGGCTCTGTGCTGCCGTTGAGGACATGCACGGTGCCGTCGCGCCAAAGGAAG
The DNA here is from genome assembly GCF_001983015.1 of Frankia sp. CcI156. NCBI lineage: Bacteria > Bacillati > Actinomycetota > Actinomycetes > Frankiales > Frankiaceae > Frankia > Frankia sp. CcI156. The sequence goes on along the minus strand of NZ_MOMD01000051.1, from coordinate 13,043 downwards.
CCCGTGGTGCTGTACGCGCCGCTGTCCCAGTGACCAACGTAGAGTCCGCGGCTGTTGCCACTGGTCAGCGAGCCGGGACTGCCCGGTCCGGGAATGCCGACCCCGGCCGGCGTCGTCTGGCGTGGGTCAGGTCGTGGTTCTGGAACCGGCGCCGCCAGGGCCGGGGGAAGCCCGGTGAGGGACAACGGTGCGGCGGCTGCGGCCATGACCGCTAGGTGGACGAATGTTCTCCGGTTGTTCGGCACGGCCGACCTCCCTGGTCAGGCCTTCCCGACCGTCGTCGTGGCCGCCGGGGCGCCGTCGCACGGGTTCGGTCGCACGGGTTCGGTCGCCAGGATCCTGGCGCCGGATCGGGTCGGGATGGCTGGACGGAGGACCGGCTGGCACCCCGTCAATTGATTACTAACTGAAGCCGGATGGTGTCGATCTGTAGTCGGCTTGTCAATGAATGACACGCCCCGCCTGCGGCCGCGAGGCGCGGAACGTCGCGGGCGCGGGCCGGTGAGCGGCGCGCTGACGTGGGCCTCAGCCGACTCCACCCAGATGGTGCGGACGGCTCAGGACACCGTGATGTCGAGTTTCATCCCCAGCGACTCGTGGTTGTCGACCGGGCAGTCCAGCTCGTAGGTACCCGGCTGCAGAGTCACGGTGAGGTCCTCGGACTCACCGGGTGCGAGGTCTTTCGTCGTGGCCTCGTGCAGGCCGGGCCCCTCGATCCTCAGCGCGTGCGTCACGTGCCCGGCATTCTGGGTGACGAAGGTGTAGATGCCCGGGGTGAACGTGTTCCGGGAAAGTTTGATCACGAACTCGGTCTCGGTGACCGTCACCTTCGTCGCGCCCGCGGTTCCCGCGCTCGTCAACGGACCGGTCGGGGACGGCTTGGCCGACACCGAAGCGGGCGTGGTCGGCGTGGGCCGTGGCGTCGGGGTGGTTGTGCCGCCGCACGCGGCGGTGAAGGCGAGGATCACCGTGCCCGTCGCCATGACCGCGGCAGCCCGGCGCCCACCGCGCCGATGCGCGGCCCGTCGACCCTCGAGAAGGCCGGGGCGGGCGGGGCCCGCGGTCGAGGTTCGCAGGTGATCGGTCACGTGGTCTCCTCGGAAGGTCCGCCGGTCGACTGCGATGGTGCCCTGACGTCGTGACGTCGTCCTCTAAGCGGCTCCGGCGCGTCGCGTCGCATCACGCCGAGGGCACCACGAGGCGGTCGCGTAGGCCGTGGACGGCCGGTGGGGTCAGCCGCGCCTCGTCGTCGGGACCAGTTGGGGCAGCAGGGCTCCGAGCCCGAAGCAGACGGCGGTCGCCGTGATGGTGATGCCGAAATCACTGGGGATGCCGGGCGACAGCAGCCGGGTGGCTGAAAGCGCGAAGATGACGAACAGGCCGACCCCGCAGCCGGCGGGCACGAACCGCAGGCCGCGCTGCCACCAGGTGGCCGGCACCGCATGGCGACCGAGCGGGAGCAACGCGACGGCCCAGAGCAGCCCCATCAGGACGACAAGCCCGAGGCCGAACAGCCCGTAGATGGACAACAGCGATCCGTGGATGTCGGCGGTTCCCGCTACCCTGGCCACTGTGTGCAGGTCCGCGCCCCGGATCGCCACCTCCACCGGCATCAATCCGGTGGCCCGACCGTCGAGGTCGCGCACATCCAGGTCGACGGTCCAGTTCGCCGATCCGCGGGCCGGGATGGTTGTGCGCACCCGGGTGTCGTAGTCGAAGAAGGTGAGGCCGAGCACGGTTCCGCTCAGCCGTACCGAGTCGACGGGGACATTCGACCGGGTCAGGTTCTGCACGCTGACCACCACGCGGGCGACCGCACTGGCTTCGAGGACCACGTTGTCCTCACCGAGGGGCTGACCGTCGACGGTGACGCCGAGTTCCACCCCGCCGCCGTCCGCCGCATGGACCGGAGACGCCATGGGTAACATGAGCCAACTCAGGCACGCCGTCAGGCAAACGGCGACGAAAATACTTTCCCGCGCCGACTTCTCCGTCGGCAATCTGACATTCACCGCTTCCCCCCGTGGCCCGGATGACCGGCAACGCGACTGTTATCCTATCGATCGTCGTAGGGCGGGACTTCCGCCTAACGTGCATCACGTTGTCTCCGCCGGTCCGGGGCAGGCCGCCGGCAACGGGCGTGTTGCCAGCCGCACCCGGGGGGGCGCTCTGGTGTCTGGCCAGCGAGTATCTGGTCGATTCGTGCCACGGCCGTCGCGCGGTCTGGTATCGACGGTGTTTGTCGTTGTGTTTTTCTTGGTCAGCGGGGCCGGCGTCGCCACGGCGATGGTCAGTCCCGGGACGTCGACCGGCACGTCGTCGGAGTCCATCTCCCCGTCCCGGTCCATCCCCCCGTCCCCGCTGCCGTCCCCGTCCCCAGCCCCGACCCGGTCCGCATCCCCGTCCCCGCTGCCATCCGCGTCCCCGTCCCCGCTGCCGTCCCCGACCCGGTCCATCCCCCCGTCCACGTCTCCGCTGCCGTCCACCTCCCCGTCCCGGCCTCCCATCCCGAATCCGGCGCCGAACCCGGAGACCCCCAGCGGTACCCCGTCTCCCCACTCCGATCCGAGTGCGACGAGCTGCCCGTCGGGGACGACGACGGACGCTGGTGGGCGCTGCACGTCCAGTTCGCCGACCTGCCCGGCCGCAGCCACGCGCAATGCGGGTGGCCCCTGYGACCAGCACGGTCCGACCTGCCCACCGAGCACGCCTCGATCGGCCGACGCGGCGGCGTCATCACCGCCGAACGGTGCCTGCCCGCAACCCCGGTGCACCTCCGGGCCGGCGTCGACGTCAACGCCGGGGACGGGTACAGGGATGGGGACAGACAGGGGATGTGCTGACGGCGATCCCCGGCACTGCGCGACGCCCGCCCCCGCGTTGCCGCTCGGCCTGGTCGATGGGACGCCCTGCCCCACGGAGGGCACGAAGACCACGCCACCTCCCATCACCTCGTCCCCGGTCACCGACTCCACCAAGCCGGGCTCCAAGGGGGAGAAGGAGACCTCGGTTACCTGTCCGGACGGCTCCGTGCGCCGATCGGCCGACCAGTGCCCCCTGCCGCAGAAGGCCTGCCCTGGGTCGGTGGTCGGCGTCGCCGTGGGCGAAGCCTGCCCGCCGCCGCGGCCATCCCCGCCGGTCCCGGTCGTCTGCTGGGACGGTTCCGTGCGCGCGGCGACGCTCGACTGCCCCGCCGGGCGCCGGCTCTGCCCCGGCGGCCTCGCGGTTCCGCTGGACGAGCAGTGCGCGGCACCCACCCCGTCCCGCTGCCCGAAGGGGACGGTGCGCGTGCTGGGCGTATGCACACCCGTGTCCGAGCCCGGCGTGTCCGAGCCGGATGTGGGGAAGCCGGATGTGGGGGAGCCGGTGGCACGCGAGGCACGTCCCGGTGAGCTGTTGTTCGACCGGAGCGCCGTGACGGCCGGAGATACGCTGTTCGCCCGGGGTGCCGGCTGCAGACCCGGGTCGCAGGCCGTGCTCACCGCGGGCGGCGAGCTGGTCGGACGGACCGTCGCCGACCAGGACGGCACGTTCGAGACCGTGGTCCAGTTCGCCAGCTTCCGGCCGGGTTACCGTCCGGTCACCGCCGCCTGCGGAGCTAACCTCTCCGCCGGTATAGACATGGTGYTGGTCTCCGCGGACACCAGCGCTTCGCCTTCGTCGGTGCTGCTTCCGCTCTTCCTGGCGCTGTCATTCCTGGCCGTGCACTACCAGATGGCGGCCCGTGGACGTCGGCGTGCCAGGTCGCAGCGTCGCTAGGTGCCAGGCGCCGCCGGGCATTACCGGGCGTTGCCAGGCGCGGGTGGCCTGCTGACCGACAACCTCGGGATCCTCGACAACCTCGACAACCTCGGGCGGGAGTGATCAGCTAATGTCCCACCCACCCGGCCGGAGTGGACCCGCGGACGGACCCGCGGATCGTGCTGCCTCCGAACCGACCGAGGTCGGTCCCTACCGGCTGGTGCGGCGTCTCGGCGCGGGTGGGATGGGGACCGTCTACCTGGGGGAGAACGCCGCCGGTGGTCTGGTCGCGGTCAAACTGATCCGGGCKGATCTCGCCCGGTTGGCCGAGTTCCGCAGCCGGCTCAAGCAGGAGGCCGACAACGCCCGGCGGGTCGCTCGTTTCTGCACCGCGGCGGTCCTCGACGTCGACATCACCGCCGATCCGCCTTATCTGGTGACCGAGTACGTCGACGGGCCGACGCTGTCCGAGGCGGTTGGCACGCGCGGCCCGTTGACCCCGGCGGAGCTTCATCAGCTGGCGGTGAGCATGACCACCGCGCTGATGGCGATCCACCGGGCYGGACTCGTGCACCGGGATCTGAAGCCGTCCAACATCCTGCTGTCCCGGCTCGGGCCGAAGGTGATCGATTTCGGTATCGCGCGCGCCCTGGACTCCGCGACGGTACTCAGCGGGGATCGCCAGCTCGGGACGCCGGCGTTCATGGCGCCGGAACAGGCCCTGGGCGAGCAGGTCACCTCGGCGGCGGACGTGTTCGCCTGGGGCGGTGTCCTCATCTTCGCCGGGACCKGTCGTTACCCGTTCGGTAACGGCCCCGCTCCCAGCGTGCTGTACCGGACGGTCAACGATCCTCCGACGCTTGACGGCTTCGAGGACAGCCTGCGGCCCCTGGTCTCCGATGCGATGCGCAAGGCAGCGGCGGAGCGACCCACCGCCGAGAAGCTCTACGCGCGCCTTCTGGACCTACGTGTCGAAGCCCCGATGGCGGTCAAGGGGCTGTCCCTGTCCGAGGTGACCGCGCTGATCCGGCCGCTGAACACGTCCCCCGGCGGCGCCTCCGGAACGTCGGCGAGCGACGCCGACCTCGCGGGTCCGATCACGCCCGTCACCGGCCATCAGCCGATCGGACCCCCGCCGCCGGCGAACCTGATCTCGTTCCCGGGGCCGGGCATTCCCGGGGCACCAGCCCGGTCCGGCCCGTCGTCGGTTCCGGGCCCGTCGTCGGTTCCGGGCCCGTCGTCGGTTCCGGGCCCGACCTCTTCTCCCGGGCTCGGGTCGTCCTCGTCGGGGAGCGAGGCGTCACCGTCCGGGCCGGATGCCCGCTGGCTGCCGGGCGCAGGCTCGTCGTCCCGGTCCCGGGACTTCGCCGATGCTCTGGTGACGGTCTGGACCGAGGACGAACACAGCCAGGACCCCGGGCGAGGAGCGTCCCCGTCGTCCTCGTCGTCCTCGTCTCAGCGGTCGTCCTCGTCTCAGCGGTCGTCCTCGTCGTCGCGGAGGTCCTCGTCCGCCGCGCCACCGGGCGACCGGGCCCGCAACCGACGTCCGCTGATCATCGTTGCCCTGGTGGCCGCCGTCACCGTGCTCGTGACGACGGTCGCCATCGTGTCCACCAGGGGCGGGGGCTCGCGGACCGAGATGAGCGTGCCTGAGGCGGTCGCCGAGCGGGCGCTGCTCCTCCAGGACGGCGACACGGGACTCGCTCGCCGGCTCGCGCTCGCGGCCTACCGCGCCGAGCCGCACTCGGCCAGGACCCGGAGCGCGATGATCGCGCTGTTCGGTGCCGGGATCACCCCGACCACCATCCCCGTCGGGACCGGTGCCCTGCTGGCGCTCGCGGTGAGCCCGGACGGGCACTGGATCGCGGCGGGGAGCAACAACGGAACGGTCACGTTATGGGAAGTCGTCGGTCGGACCGAGCTGGTCCGGCGCACCTCCGTCTCGGTGCCGAGCCGCAGCTGGATCGAGTCGCTGGCGTTCAACCGGGACGGTGGCCTGCTCGCCGCKGGCCATTCCGACGGCACGATCCGACTGTGGAACCTGCACGACCCCGACCAGATGGTCCGATGGTCAACCATCCAGGCCCACACCGACGCGGTGCAGTCGGTGGCCTTCAGCCCGGACAGCAACACTCTCGGGTCCGCGAGTGCGGACGGCATCGTCGCGCTGTGGGACGTCACGGACCCGGCGCGTCCGAAGCAGCGCGTCCGGGCGGACGGTCAGACCGGGGGAGTGCGCTCGATGGCMTTCGCGCCTAACGGCACCCTGCTCGCGTTCGCTGGTGAGGACGGCACCGTCCATCTGTGGAACATCCGGGACGCGGCGCGGCCGACCGCGGGTGGAATCCTGCGCGGGCACAGCCGTGGGGTGCGGTCCGTGGTCTTCACCGGCGACGGAGGCGTTCTGGTCTCCGGCGGCGTCGACGCCACGGTGCGCCTGTGGGAGGTGCGGTATCCGGACAATCCCGCCCGTGGCGTCGCCACCGRCTCGCTGGGCGGGATCCAGAGCGTGGCCTTCGAGCCGGGTGCCGACGTCGTCGCCTCCGCCGGCGATGACGAGACGGTCCGGCTGACCGACATCTCCCGTCTGGACACGCCGATCCTGCTGACCCAGTGGCACGGGCACACCCAGCCGATCAGCGCGATCGCCTTCGTCTCCGGCACGGGCGTCGTCGTCTCGGCTGGTCACGACGGGACATTGCGGCTGTGGGACGCCGAGCCCGGCCGGCTCGCGGACACCGCGTGCGCCGATCCGGCGAACCGGATCACCGCCGGTGAATGGAGCACTGCCTTCAGGGATATGGGCTACCGGGCTCCCTGCGGCTGACGCTACCGGGCTCCCTGCGGCTGAGTTGACGACGGGCCGGCCGGTGGGGGCGGATGGTCCTGACGGTCTGGGCCGACTCCCTCCCACCGGTACGACGGCCAGCGTCGACACCCGTCGGGCCAGTGACGAGGTCATCGCCGCACCCGTCGGCGGACTCGGCCGGAATCTCTCGACGTGGGGTCGCCGCAACCATGCCGAAACCGCGACAAAATAGCGATGGAACCGTGACGTTGCGTTCACTCGCCGGCTATGYCGACCGGCCTAGCCGTGCCGGGTTGATCCGCCCGTCCAGAGAGGCCCGTCGGGTGGCCAAACCGGGCGTCGCCGGGCGCGATGCTGAACAGTGTCGAATCCGACCGTGTTGGGAGGCAGCGATGCTCCGTCACAGCTCGACGCCCGCGCATGTCGTGGCGCGCGATCTATCCGTTGACTACGTCACGGAGGAGGGGGAGCGAGAGGCGATCCCCGGCACACTCCGTTATGACCCGGCTGATCCCTTCGCCGTTGAGTTGATCCTACGTCCCGGTGAAGAGGCCATCACCTGGATCTTCGCCCGCRCGCTGCTGGCCGAAGGGATCGAGGTTCCCGCCGGGACCGGCGACGTGCGCATCCGGCCGACGAGATCCAAGGGGCAGACGGTGATCACGGTGTCCCTGTCCAGCCCGTCGGGGCATGCMGATCTCGAGCTGGCGAAGTCGAAGGTCACCGCCTTTCTCGCCGACTGCCACGGACAGGTTCCAGCGGGGCGGGAGAGCAACGGCATCGACTGGAACAACGAACTTCACATGCTGCTGCGCACTCGGAACACCTGACCGCTTCGAGTGTTCTCAAAGATATCATCATGAACTCTGGTGATGACGATTCCGGGCGGGGGTACCGGTCCGTTCCGCGGCGCGGATACGGGGAGCCGTAGCCGTCCCCCGCCCGTGTCCCGCGCGCCCGCTCAGAAGGTGTCGGGCGCGCCTTCGATCGGCTGCCAGACCTGAATCTCCGGGGGTCCCTCGACGCCGGCATCCCGCATGAGGGCGRCTATCTCAGGCTGATTGGTGAAGAACTCCTGGAACGCCTCCGTGGAATCCCATTCATCGAGGATGATGACCTGCCCGTGGCCGGCAAGGAAACGATGGTGCAAGGCTCCTACCTTTTGTGCCCGCTCGGCGATGGATGTGAAGATGTCTGCCTTCGATGCGAACAGCTGCTGAAGAGCGGCTGGATCGACTTTCAGGGTCACGGCGACGATGACACTCATGTTGAACCCCCCTTATGTTACCTGACTCGGGCGACTGTAGCGCATCGTCTCAGGATCCGGAAGACGGCTTGTCTGCCTCCGGAGATGCCGCGGCGCCGACCGGCTTGGCGGTGCCGTGAGTCGAGAAACGTGGCTGGTCGGGGGTGGGCATGGTCAGGCTGGTCAGTGGTTCGTCCGTCAGTGGGCCGTCCGACGCCGGCAACTCGGCCGCAGTGCCGGGTTACCGCTGTGGTGGTTGGTGCCGGCGATGTCGGTGCCGGGGGTGACGATCTCGTCGATCGCGTCGAGTGTCGCCTGGTCGAGGGTGATCTCGGCCGCCAGGAGGACGTCGTCGAGCTGAGTGAGCGTCTTGGGCCCGATGATGGTTGAGGTGACGGCGGGGTGGYTGTCGACGAAGGCCAGCGCGAGGTGGGTGAGGGACACGCCGGCCTGCTTGGCGAGGGTGGTCAGCTCCTCCACCACGGTGAAGCGGGCGGGTGCGTGCGGGTCCTCGGAGAGTGCCTGACCCTGGCGGCGGCCGAGCAAGCCCTGTGACGAGTAGCGCGATCCGGCCGGAGCCTGYTCGCCGCGCCGGTACTTGCCGGTGAGCCAGCCGCCGGCCAGCGGGCTCCAGGGGATGATGCCGATGGTGTGGCGTTGGGCGGCGGGCAGGACGGCTTCTTCGATGGAGCGGGCGAAGATGGAGTACTGGGGCTGTTCGCAGACGAACCGTTCGCTGTTACGGCGCCGGGCGGCCCACTGGGCTTCGACGATCCAGTCGGCGGGGAAGGAGGAGGAGCCGAGGTAGCGGACCTTGCCGGCGTGGACGAGGTCGGACAGGGCGCCGAGGGTGTCCTCGAGGTCGGTGTCCCAGTCGTGGCGGTGGACCTGGTAGAGGTCGATGTAGTCGGTGCCGAGGCGGCGCAGGCTATCCTCGACGGYGCGGATGATCCAGCGCCGCGAGCCGCCGCGGGAGTTGCGCTCGTCGCCYATGGGGCTGAAGCACTTCGTGGCAAGGACAACGTCGTCGCGGCGGGTCTTGATGGCCCGGCCGACGATCTCCTCGCTCTCACCCTGAGAGTAGATGTCGGCGGTGTCGAGGAAGTTGATGCCGGCGTCGAGGGCCCGATGGATGATGCGTTCGCATTCGTCGTGGTCGGTGTTGCCGAACGCGCCGAACATCATGGCGCCGAGACACTGGGTGCTGACCTCGACGCCGGTCCGGGCGAGTTTGCGGTACTTCATGGTATGCGCGGCGTGGAAACCTCCGCGTCCACGCGGAGGAGGAAACGCCGCTCACCCCCTTTCGCATCAGACCGGATAGAAGACGAGCCGTACTCGCCGGTGAAGATCCTGTGGAGATGGAGGGAGACCGAACCGACGGTAGTCGGTGACGCATCCGTCGGGACCTCCCGTCGGGAAAAGAAGCAGGAACCCGGCCCGCGAGGTCCGGGAATCCCCCACCTGCGGACGAGGGAGGAAGCCAGCCTCGCGCCGACCATAGCGGTGGGAGCGCACTCGAAGTCAACCGGTCGGCCGGCATGGCCCGACATCAGCGGATGAGATCGGTGGCTATTTGGTCGGCGCGGGTGAGGTGATCCTCCACGGCGGTCAGCCAGGCGATCGGGCGGCTCGCGTGTGGATTGTGGTCGGCACCGGCGATCACCGCGAGATGGGCGTCCGGCACGGATCGGGCGAGCGTCTCGGCGGCGTCACGAAGACTGAAGTCCCGTTCACCGACGATGACGGTGGTCGGGGCGCAGATCTCGCCCAACCGGTCCGTGAGGGACGGATAGCTGCTCAGGTCCCGCCAGAGCGCGACGATCGCGTTCGGATCCATCCGGCCGAGCCCCGCCACCGCGCGGTTCCGGCCGGCGTGGACGGCCGTCGCGATCGCCGCCGCCCCTGCCAGCAGGACGGACACGACCCGCTTCGTGATCCCGCCCGTGCCCGTGGCGGGAGCGGCCGCGGTGTCAGCGAGAACCAGGGACCGCACCCGTCCCGGATGGTTGAGCGTGTAGCGCAGCGCCACCACCCCGCCCATCGAGTGGCCGATCAGGTGGACGGCGGGCAGCCCGAGCACGTCGACCACCGTCGCGAGGTCCGCCACCAGCTGATCAAAGCTGTAACCCGCTCGGCCCGTCGTGGCCCAGCCACTCGCGCCATGCCCTCGCTGGTCGTAGGCGATCACACGGCGGGACGTGGCGAGCTCCGGAACCACCGCGGCCCAGTCCGCCGTGCTGCCGGCGATCCCGTGGAGCAGCAGGACCGGGATGTCGCCACCCCCGCCGCGGATCGTCGCCGGCCTGTCGTCCGACGTCATGGTCCGTGTCTCGTCCGCGATCTGTGTCCTGTCCGCGATCCGCGTCTCGTTCGGGGCCCGTGCCTCGTTCGGGGGACGGCCGTCCGCCCGAAGGTGGCCCGGGGGCGGGGGAGCCGGTGACCAGGGAATCTCCGGCGGGGGATCGTCGAGTGGGAAACCCTCTGGCCGTAGCTCTTCGACGTGCAGTTCCAGATGTTCCGGACCCGCCGCCACCGCTACCCGCCGCTCCACCGAGATCACCATATCTCCATGGTCGCGTCTCGCGGGGTCGGCGAGCCCCCGATCGGGTGATCGGGGGCTCGCCGAGCAGGAGACAAATCTTCGGCTCATGCGATGCGCCCGGGAAATCTCGACAACGCCGAGTGGAGCCGAGGCGTCCGACGAGGAATATCCGGATCGGTAGTGACGAGTCATACGGGCGCGTCGATCGGCGGAGCACGTGGATCGGGAGAAAGCGCGGACGGGAAGAACACCGGCGTAGAGGCGCAGGCGTAGAGAGTTAGGACGCGGGCGAGGGGGAACGACCCGGCGGGGTGCGCGTTCGTCCGGCGCCGCCCCCGGGTCCGTCTGGCTCGGGTCTGTCTGACTCGGGTTCGCTCGATCGGCCAGCCGCCGTTCGATGATCGGGACGGTTAGCCGATTCCCGCGTGCATCTCGAAGTCCAGCGCACCGATGCCGACGAGCCAGTACACCCAGTCGGCGTCGCGGGTCGGGGCGACCTGCCCGCCCGGTGGTTGGTAGCCGACCCGTCTCGCCTTCTCCAGCGCGCCCGCCAACCGGTCGTTGAGCGAGGTCTGCTTGATCCCCAGCCGGTCGGCGGCGGATTTCTTGGGACGTGGATCCGGGTTACGCAGGGGCGGCCACCGTAGATGCTGTTCGAAGACCACGCGGATCGCCTCGGTCTCCTTCTCGGAGAGGCGATCGACCTCGTTGCTCTCCGTCACTCGACGATCGCGGGCAATCCGGCGGACGCCGGTCGGCTCCGGCTCGCATAACAGCAGGTAGCTGCGCTGCGGAGTGCCGCGCAGCCAGACCGCGGTCGGCCGGTCGGTCACCGACACCAGCCCGCCCTGCTCGACGGGATACGTCGGCTGTCCCCAGTTCCGGACATCGGCCTGGTTCAGGTTCGCGATTTCCACATTCCAGCCGCCGCCCGGCGCGGCGGACAGGCGGGCGGCCCGGCGGGAGAGTTTCCGGTCCGGCGGGCTGGCGGACAGATGCCGGTGCGACGCGGCATCGTCGCAGACGTCGTCCGGGGCGGCACCGACGCACAGCTGGTCGGAACGGCGCAGCCGCTGGTCGAATTCGACCCGATCGTCGACGAGGAACCGCAGCCGCATGGCGAGCGAGTGTAACGGTATCCTTCCGCAGGGTCGTTCCGGCCCCTCCGGTCGTTGCTTCCCCGGCGATCTCGTCCGTGCCCGGATACCGGCGTGGGTCAGGCGTCGCTGCCGTCGACCCCGCGCACCGCCCGTGCGTGAATCTGAAACTCTTCGAGGTCGGAGCCGATGAGACGACCGAGAACCCGGATCACATCGGAGCGTTCGATTGCCACCGGGCGCCACAGGATCGCGGATTGGGCTTCGCGCAGACCGGCCTCCCGTGGGAAGGCGAGCAGGCGTCCGCAAACCCAGCTGAGCCGACGTACCTGAGTGGTAATCGGGAAGGCCAGGATGACGCCGTTCTCCACCCGCACCGCGACCACCGGGCGCCGCTTGTAGCCGGCACAGTCCGAGAAGTCGACGCGGGCATCGAGGACCGTCGCGGGTCCCAGCGACGTCCACGGAACCGGCCGCAGGTGCTTGAGGGAATTCCCGCTCGGTCGCGGCTTGCCCATCGTAGTCGATGCCGATCGGGGATGTCCGTCCGGTCCGGACGCGTAGCGGGCGAGGTAATCCGGCAGCGRCTGATCGCGCCGAGTGCGTCGGCGGGCCTGCCGGGCCCGGTCACGGGCAAGTTTCTGCAGTGGGTTGCTCCGCCTGGCCGGGACCTGACGCTGAGCGCGGCGGGAGTTGAACTCGGACACGGTGCCTCCGGAAGGTAGTGGGCCGTTGCCACCGACCGTCGCAGATGCCGCCGATGACGACCAGACCGATAGATGTCGGTTATGGCTGTCCTTTACCTGACGAGGCCGAGCGATACCGTCATATCGCGCGGACAGGCATACTGCAGATCTTTCGCGATCTTGCGGGAGGAAGGGGGGACCGTCGTGCACGTCGCCGTTGCCACGACCATGGACGCTGATCATCTGGATGATTCGGACGGTAGCGTCGGGATGTCCGCATCCCACGCCCCGGCAGATGTGATCGGGAAGCACCGTTGACCGGCCCGGACGGACCTGTGGTTTCGCCAGGCGACCCGGTTCCGGCGGTGATCACAGGGGTCGTGGGCGGGGACTCCTCCGATGTCCCGGGCGGTGTCCTGGACGGCCCGCGCRCCAGCGATGGTGGCGTCGCCGGGATCGATCCTTTCGGGGCGGTGACCGGTTCACCCGGAGCGCAGGAGGCGAACGAGCTCGGAGGCCCGGACGCGCCGGCGGCCGGGCAGGACGACAGCGACGAGCTGGAAGACCCCACCGGACCCGACGACCCGGGCGGATCCGGTGGTCTGGCCGGGTCGTCGGGTCCGGATGCACTTGAGGGTGCCGAGCTGCTCGGCGAAGCCGAAGAGTTGGACGTGCCAGACGTGCCAGACGTGCCAGACGCGCTGGACGCGCTGGACGAGGCGGAGGACCCGGGTCCGTTCGACGTGACCGCCGAGTCGGTGGAGCCCGGTGACTCGGATCAGCCGTTCCCGTTCGACGACGCACGTCCTGACGACGCCGTTCCTGACGACGCCGTTCCTGACGACGCCGTTCCTGACGACGCGGTTCCCGAGGACGTCGGTCTCGACGACCCTGCCGGTCTTGACGACCCTGCCGGTCT
>NZ_MOMD01000006.1:0-22109 GCF_001983015.1 Frankia sp. CcI156 | reverse complement strand
CGGCATGGCCCGCGTCCGTTCCCAGGCCGGGAGTTGGGGACTGACGTTGCGGGCACAAGCGAACGTGAACGCCACTGCACTCGTGGAGACAGCGGAGCGCAGCCCACTCCTGAGAAGTGGCGGCGGTATGGGCATCTACACAGCCGGGCCAGCGAACAACGACGGACGTCAGCGGATGGAGGCCGAGGTGGCCAGGTCGTCAAGCAGCCTGTATAGGCTTTCGCGAACGCGCACGGACGGATGGTACCGATCTTGTAATCGGACGGTCGGGAGTCCCGCCAGGTGTAGCTACCGCTGTAGCAACGACCGCGGACGTTGACACCATCTCCCGGGCGCGGCTCGCAAGCCACCCGACTCACAGCGACACCCTCTCGCTCCGTCACCAGTCCTGTGGACCGGAAACGCGTCCCAGCGCCTCGCTGCTACCACCACCCCGTCTCCCACCGAACCGGCCGCCCGCTAGCGGGTCRGTGTCCGGCGGTCAAGGGGGCGGATACGACCGTAGCTCCATGCCGCCGTCCGGGRCAAGCCCGCCCACGCCCCCGCAATTCGTCCCGGAACAGGCCTTCAAAGCCAGGGACGAGACGTTCGGCGACGCTGTTCTCGCAGGTCGCGGGCCCGCAACCCCCTCCGGCGGGCATAACCGACCTATCCGGCCTTTGCGACTTATCAGGATGAAGACGTAGTTTCGCTCACGGAAATGAACATCACCGCGCACCGCATCGGCCGGGACCGCTGCGCTGTCCCTGCCAGGCGCGACCGCCATGACAGCAGCGACGCTCTGACGCAGAGATCAACGAAGCTGTTCCGCGGGCAAGTCAGCCTTTGCTCTCCTCGGGTCGGTTGGCGGCCCAGGAGGCACGGCTGATCGCGTGGACGTTGTTCGCCTTCCACGGGCCGACGTCGGCGATCTCACGGAAGGTCATCCCGAGCTTGCGGGCAATCATGTTCATGCCCGCGTTCTCCTGATGCGTTGCGGTGATCAGCTCGTCGACGTCGAGGTGGGCGAACCCGAAGTCGAGCGCCGCCGTGATCGCTTCGGTGCCCAGGCCTTGGCCCCAGCGGTCGCGGCGGATCGACACCGCGACCTCCACGCCTGGCCAGCCCTGGGCGAAGTAGGTGCCGGCGCGGCCGAGGAACTCCCCGCTGGCCCGGTCCTCGACCGCCCACATGCCGTGCCCGCGGATCGCCCACATGCCGATCAGATGGGTGACCAGCCGCTCGGTGCCGGCCCGGTCGAACGTGCCGTCCAGGTAGCGCATCGTCTCCGGGTCCGCGTTCATCGCCGCGTACGGGTCGAGGTCGACGACCTTCCAGCCGCGCAGCACCAGCCGTTCGGTGAGCACGGTGGGGATGGTGACGACGGTCGGGGTTCCGTAGTGGAGGGTCATGGTCACGCCTGGCCCGTGGTCAGTTCGAGGCGGGGGCGTGCCTGCCAGCGGTCCCAGAAGTCAYGGACGGGTTCGACGGTGGGGTGGCCGGTGAACGCTATGGCGATCTCTGCGACCCGGTCGGAGACCGAGGCGGTGGGCCGGGTGTCGAGCATGTCGACGACCTTCCCGGCCATGGTCGCGGCTTCGTCGATCTCGGGCTGTTCGCGGGCGGTGAGGCTGGCCGCGAGCGCGAGCAGCGCGTGGCCGTAGTCCTCGAACCCGCCCGCCTGGCCTCCTTCGTAGGCGGCGAGCGCGGCTCGGGCTATCGGCTCGGCCTCGACGCCACCGCCGATCCGGGTCAGGACCCCGGCGTACATCATCTCGGCGGCGGCCGGGCCGAACGGGCTGATCCCGGGCTGCAGCGACAGGTCCGTGACCGACGTGCGCATCCGGTTCAACGCCGCCCGGGTGCCCTCGACGTCGCCGAGCGCGCCAAGGGCCCGCGCCTCGTAGCTGGCGATCCGGGCCCGGGTGTACGGGTTGTCCGCCACGACCGCGGTCTTCCGAGCCGAGACGGCGGCTTCCTGGTAGCGGCGGCCGTAGAACGCCAGCGTCGTCACCATCTCCCCGACCGACGCGGTCAGCACCACGTCGTCGGTCTGGCTCGCGTGGTCTTCGGCGAGGCGGATGAACCGGCGCGAAGCCAGGGTGTCTCCGAGGTTGAACGACAGCCGCGACAGCATGTAGGAGGCGTAGCCGGCGGCGACGGTGAGCCTGGTCTGCGGGCGGGCCCGGCCACTGCCGTTCATCAGGTGGTGGTGCGCCGACTTCCACGTCTTCCACACCTTCGGCGCGAGCCGCTGGTGCGGTTCGACGGTGAACGCGACGGTGTGCGCGTTGATCGCGTCGTCGATCTCGTCGAGGGTCAGCACATCGGGGGCGGACGAGGTCCACTCCCGGTACATCTGGGCGGCGACGAGGCTCGCGGCGGCGAGTTCGAACGCCTGCCGACGGTTGGCGTCCACGGGTTCCTCCTGCCTGCTCGGGTCGAGCCCCAGGTCCCGGGCCCGCTTCTCCCTGACAGCTTCGTCCCGCAATCGCCGGATGGCTCCCGCTGCGGCCAACGCCGTGTCCAGCGCGTCCGCGAGGTCCGCGGACGGGATCTCCTGGCCGTTGACGGCCCGAGAGATCTGCTGGCGTTTGAAGCCGGTGCGGGCTTCGAGCCGGCTGTTGTTGGTCCGATGCTGATCACGCAGTGTCCGCAGCAGATCGGCCAGGTTGGCGAGTGCGTCGTTTCGCTGACCRGCTTGCACCTTCGGCCTCCCCGTCGACGCCTTCGCAGGTGGGTGCAACGAGCTGTTGCATGCACGCAACGAGCCGTTGCGTTCTGTTGCTCCGTTTGGGCGCAGTGTGTCATGGGTGCTGCGCGCGGTGAACACGCCGATCCGGTCCCGTCCGTTCCACCAGCTCAGGGCGGATGAACCCCGGGTCGTGTCGTGTCGCCGCTTCTGCTCCCGCCGGGCCTGGGCCGAGTCGTGCGGCCCGGGTTCGGCGGGCTCCACCCGTCCACACCGATCGCATCGTTTCGAGGAACCCGTGTCTGTTGCGCCCACCGGCATGCCTGTCCCGGCCGTCCCACGATGGCGGCGCCCGTCCACGCTCGACCCGACGGTGCCCGATGCCGTCGAAGTCGCCCTCGACGGGCACCGTGTGTTGATCAGGTCGAGTCTGGGCCCGTCGGTGYGGACCACCCCCGGCGCGTTCGGGGACTTCGTCCGTGCGGTCAAGCGGGGCGAGTACGACGACCTGCTCGGCGAGGTGGCGTGATGCCTGCTTCCACGCAGGCGTCGATCGCGCTGCTGCACACGGCCATGGTCGACCTTGTCCTGGCGAAGGAGCCCGTCTCCGCCCCGGTCGTAGCCGCGTTGAGGGCCGTGCCCCGGGACCTGTTCCTGCCCGACGCCGGCACCGAGGAGGCCTACAAGGACGACGCCGTCGTCACGAAATGGGATGTCTACGGGGCACCGCTCAGCGCGGTGTCGCGGCCCTCCACCGTCGCGGCGACGCTCGAGCAGCTCCGGGTCGAACCCGGCCAGCGGATCCTGGAGATCGGTTCCGGTGGCTACACCGCGGCGCTGCTGGCTGAGCTGACTGGGCCAACCGGCCACGTCACCACCATCGACATCGACCAGTCCGTAGTCCACCGCACCCACGCCTGCCTGGACAAAGCCGGCTACACCGACGTCACGGCACTGATCAACGACGGGTACTTCGGGTTCCCGCTCCGCGCCCCCTACGACCGGCKCCGCAGATGACCTGCCGAGCCTGGACCTGTGGCTGGCCACCGTGCAGCCCACCTACGGCCGGCTCCACGGCACCGACGCATCCGCAGGAGCCGAACTGCCTGCGGATGCGTCGGCCGGGGTGTCTGCCTGCTGGTCGGACGACAGCCTCGCCTTCCTGGCCTTCACCCCGACGGGCGGGACCGGCGTGGAGATCGGGGTTGTCGCGTACGGCCCCGACCGGTACCGGCTCGCGGACCTGCTCACCCACGACGTCCGCGTGTGGGACGCCGAGCGGCGCGRTGGCCCGGACCCCACCATCCGCGTCTACCCCACCGATGCCGGCCGCGCCTCGGCGCCGGCCGGACGGCTCCTCACGAAACCATCAGCCCAGCTCCTGATCACCTGGGGCTGAGACCCCACCATCCGACGATCGCGAGAGGAGAACGGTGTTGAGCGACGCGCACGGGCATCAACAACCGCCCGAAGCCGACGGGGAAGCACGCGCCTGAGGATCTGCGGGCCCGCCTCGTGGATGACCTCGTCGCGGCGGGTTCGATCAAAACGAAGGAGGTCGAGGCCGCGTTCCGCGCGGTGCCGCGGCACCTGTTCGCTCCCGAGGTGTCGCTCCAGGACGCCTACGCCGACGACATCGTGCGGACCAAGCAGGACCAGCACGGCATCACCGTCAGCTCGGTCTCCGCTCCCTGGCTGCAGGCCACGATGCTCGAACAGGCCGGGATCAGCCCCGGCATGCGGGTCCTCGAAGTCGGCTCCGGGGGCTACAACGCCGCCCTGATCGCGGAACTCGTCGGCCCGACCGGTGCGGTGACGACCATGGACATCGACGCCGACGTCACCGAACGAGCCCACCACTGCCTCGCAGCGGCAGGCTACGACCAGGTCCACGTCGTGCTGGCCGACGCCGAGCACGGCGTCCCCGAGCACGCGCCCTACGACCGGATCATCGTCACCGCGGGCGCCTGGGACATCCCACCCGCCTGGACCGATCAGCTCGCCCCAGACGGCCGGATCGTCGTTCCCCTGCGGATGCGGGGGYTGAGCCGGACGGTCGCGCTCACCCCCCGCGACGGCGTTCTGGTCAGTCTCGACCATCAGATGGCCGGCTTCGTGCCCGTGCGCGGCGACGGCGCCCATCCCGAACGCCTCGTCCCGCTTCACGATGCCGACGTGGGCCTGCGGTTCGACGAGCAGGCTCCCGAACTCGACGCCGCCGCACTGCGGGCCGCGCTACTCTCCCCGCGGGTCGAGGCGTGGTCGGGAGTGCGGTTCGGCGGGATGGAACCGTTCGACGGGCTGCTGCTGTGGCTTGCCAGCAGCCTCGACGACTACGGCTTGCTCTCCCGCGCCCGTTCCCCGACCGCTCGAGAGCTCGTCGACCCCGTCTCCCCGATCGGCACGCCCACCGCCGTGGAAGCGGACAGCTTCGCCTACCTCACCCTGCGAAAGGTCGAGGACGGCGACGACACCTACGAGTTCGGCGCCTACGCCCACGGTCCCCACGCCGCCCGCCTCGCCGGCCTGGTCGTCACGCAGGTCCAGGCCTGGAACCGAACCCACCGCGACGCGTCGCCGGCCACGATCAGCGTCCACCCGGCCACAACTCCGGCAGAGGCACTTCCGCCCGGCCGGGTGATCGCCAAGCGCCACCGCATCGTCGTCCTGAGCTGGTCCTGACCAACACAGCGACGCGTTCACCACCCCTTCCGAAGGAAAGGCATCGCCATGACTCCTGCCCACACAACCGCCCCGGCCCCGCTCCCCCTCGCCGGCGACTACGACCTAGACGTCGAGATCGTCGACGGCGGACCCGTCATCCCCGAGCTGCTGCGCTCCACCAGCGACAACTGCGGCAAGACCTGCTCGTCGGCCTGCACCAGCTGCAAGCAGAACTGAACCTCCGCCGCTGAGAGGTGCGTGATGTACCGCAGCCTTGACGTTCCGCTGCTACGGATGGCCGTGGTCCCCACCGATGTCGACCTGCCCCCATGGCCAGACCTCGACGACACCACCGACGGCGCCGTAGCCGGCTGGACGGATTGGCTGCGGGACATCTGGGCGCGGCCCGTGTTCGCCGACGCGATGAGGCTCGCCAGCCCGTCGCTGGCGGCGCGGGTCGCGTCGGTCTTCGACGGGCAGTGCCACGATCGGCGGACCGCCCGGCGGGCTGTCACTGCGACAGCCCGCTACGTACTGCGGATGGTCGGGCGCGCCACTCCATTCGGCCTGTTCGCCGGTGTCGGGCCCGCGGATTTCGGCCCGCGGGCCCGCGTCCGGCTCGGCGACGACCATCGGGTTCACGCCCGGCCGGGCGGCGCCTGGCTCGCCGCGCTCGCCGACGACCTGGAAGCGTTCGACACGCTGCTGCGACGGCTGCCGGTCACCGCCGACGGAATACCAGTCGCCCGAGGCGACCGACTGTTCATCGGCCCTGTCGCCCGGTCCGGCGACGACGCCGGGCCGGAGTCGGTGGTCGAGGTGTCGGTGCGCCGCACCCGGGCTGTGGAGGCGGCGTTGCTCCACGCGGTCAGCTCGCTGCCCGTCCCCGAGCTGGTCGCTCGCCTCGCCGCCGACAAACCCGCTCCCGCCGCCGGCCAGATCGAGACTATGGTGATCGAGTTGGTCCGCCGCCGGTTCCTGCACACGCCCCTACGCCCGGCGACAACCATCACCGATCCACTCAGTGAAGTCGCCGACCAGCTGGCCGCAGCCCGGATTGACGACCTGCCCCCACTCGCCGGCCGTCTCAACGTGATCCGCGACCTACAAGACCTGCTCGCCCACCACGACAACACGCGCTCCGCCTCGCACCGTCGCACGCTGCGCACGCAGGCAGAGGCGCTTCAACGGCGCGTTGTTCCCAGCGCTGACCCGGACCTCGACGTAGGCCTCGTGTTGAACGCGGACGTGGTCCTGCCGGCGGCTGTCGCCGAGGAGGCTGGGGCCGCCGCTCGGGCGCTCGCCCGGCTCACAGGGCCGACCGCCGTTCCCCCGGAGTGGGCGGACTGGCACGAAGCCTTCCTGGAACGCTACGGTCCCGCCGCCCTCGTCCCACTGCTGGAAGCCGTCAACCCTGACACCGGCCTCGGTCTGCCCGCCACCTTCCGCGGCTCCACACGCTCCCACCGCCCCCGCGGGAACGCGGCCCGCGATCAGCGCCTGGCCGCCCTCACGCAGCGGGCGGCCCTGAACGGCGCGCTCGAGGTACGCCTCGGCGACGCCGACATCGCGGCTCTGGCCGGCGACACCGCACCGGCCCGGGTTCCACCGCACGCCGAACTCCTCGCCGAGGTCCACGCCAACGACCTGCCGGCCTTGTCCCGCGGCCTGTTCACCCTGCGTGTGACCGGCGGCGGGCGCGCCGCCGCAACCACCACTGGCCGATTCCTGCACCTGCTCGACTCCGCGTCCTTCGACCGGTTCCGCGACACCTACGCCGCCCTGCCCACCATGCGGGCCGGCGCGACGACCGCGCAGGTGTCCTGTCCGCCGCTTCCCACGGCCACCGTCGGCGTGGCCCGATCACCGCGGCTCGCCGACACGGTGATCACGCTTGCCGAGCATCACGACGCCGGCCCAGGCGTGCTGCGTCCAGCCGACCTGGCTGTCGGTGCCGACGCTGAGGGGCTGTATCTGGTGTCGCTGCCCGACCGGCGTCTCGTCGAGCCGTCCGCCGCGCACGCAGTGGAGTTCCAGTACCACACCCACCCGCTGGCACGGTTCCTGTGCGAGCTACCCACCGCCCGCGTCGCCGTCTCCATCCCCTTCTCCTGGGGCGCTGCCGGTGGGCTGCCGTTCCTTCCCCGACTCGTCCATCGGCGCACCGTGCTCGCCCCGGCCCACTGGAATCTCACAGCTGCCGACCTGCCCAGCCGCGCCGAGTCGGCGCAGGAATGGCGCGAGGCGCTGGCCCGCTGGGGCGGCACGATCCCAGTGCCCACGCGGGTCCAGCTCGTCGAGACCGACAACCGATTGCGCCTCGATCTGCACGTCGACGCCCATCTCGCCCTGCTACGCGATCACCTGCACCGCCACGGCTCCGCCCGGCTCGACGAGGACGCCGCTCCAGAAGCCTTCGGCTGGCTCGCCGGCCACGCCCACGAACTGGTCATCCCGCTGGCCACCACCGCCGCACCCCTGCCGGGGCCGGCACCGGAGCGCCTCGCGGCAACCGTGCCCGCTGCTCGGTCGGATGCCCAGCTACCCGGTGTGTCGCCGTGGCTGTCGGCCCGGCTCTACGGCCACCCCGACCGGGCCACCGATCTCCTCGCCCGCCTCCACGACCTCTTGGACGCGTGGCCCGACCCGCCCGCGTGGTGGTTCCTGCCGTACCGGGACACCGAGCCCCACCTGCGGCTACGCCTCGCCGTCAACGAACCTGGCGGCTACGGGCTGGCGGCCACGCGGCTGGGAACCTGGGCTGCGGTACAGCGCGAGGCCGGACTGCTGTCGCACCTTCACCTCGACACCTACCAACCGGAGACCGGCCGCTACGGCTATGGCCCGGCGATGACCGCCGCCGAAGGCGTCTTCTCCGCCGACTCCGCCGCTGCCCTCGCCGCCCGCCGTCTCGCCGCCAGCGCCCGCCTGTCCGTCGGAGCGCTCACCGTCGCCGGCCTGGTCGATATGGCCATCGCCTTCACCGGCGCGTTGTCCACCGGCATGCGGTGGCTTCGTGACGTGCTGCCCCACGAGCCTGCCCGCGTCCCACGGGCGGAACGCACCACCACGTTGCACCTGGCCAACCCCGCAGATAGCTTCGCTCATCTGCGGGCCGTTCCCGGGGCGGACGCCGTGCTGTCCGCCTGGCAGCCGCGGGCCACAGCACTGGCCGCCTACCGCGACGCCCTCGCCGCGCAGCGCCCGCCTGACCAGGCCTTGGCCTCGCTGCTGCACCTGCACGTCGTCCGAACCCTCGGCCTGAACCCCGCCGCCGAACAGACCTGCATCGCCCTCGCCCGAGCCACAGCCGCACGCGCCCTCGCGACCACGGAAGCGACCGTCTCATGATCGCCTGCGATCAGGCCGCCGCCACCGCAGCAAGCCTTGCCACCCGCCTCACCGTCCCATCCCCCAGAGAACTCGGGCAGACTGCGCAGTCGCTCGCCGACGGAGCGGCCGGCATCGCCCTCCTGCACGCCGAGCGAGCGCACGCCAGCGCCGAGCGCTGGGAGCCCGTCCAGGCGTGGCTGACCGCAGCCATCTCCGGCCACCTCAGCGTGGCGATGAACAGCTCGCTCTACGCCGGCGCCCCGGCGGTCGCCTTCGCCGTCCACACCGCCGCCGGACAGACCCGCCGCTACACCGCCGCCCGCACCGCGCTCGATCAGACCGTCGCCACCATCGCCCACCGCCTCGTCGACGCCGCCAACGCCCGCATCGACCAGGGGGAACCGGGACGGTTCACCGAGTACGACGTCATCAGCGGGCTCACCGGCATTGGCGCCCACCTCCTCGCCCACACCCCCGGCGACGACGCCCTCGGCCGCATCCTCACCTACCTCGTCCGCCTCACCACACCTCTCAACCTCGACGGAGAGGAACTCCCCGGCTGGTGGTGCAGCCACGACCCGTCCCAGGGCAACACTGCCGAATTCGCCGGTGGACACGCCAACCTCGGCATGGCCCACGGCGCCGCCGGCCCACTGGCCCTGCTCTCGCTCGCCACACGCGCCGGGATACGCGTCCACGGCCAGACCAACGCCATCAACGCACTGTGCGCCKTCTATGACCAATGGCGCCACGACTCCCCCAGCGGTCCGTCCTGGCCACAGTGGATCACCCGCGCCGATCAGCAGGCCGCGAGACCGGCCCAGCCCGGCCCCGCCCGTCCGAGCTGGTGCTATGGCACCCCCGGAATCGCCCGCGCCCTCCAACTCGCCGGCATCGCCACCGGTGACACCACCCGCCAGAACGCCGCCGAACAGGCACTCGCAGCCTGCCTCACCGACTCCACCCAACTCGCCCACCTCACCGAAGCCGGACTGTGCCACGGATGGGCAGGCCTCTACCAAACCGTCGCCCGCGCCGCCGCCGACGCCACCACCGAGACCCTCAGCCGCCACCTGCCGACACTCGCCGCTTCCCTCCTGCTCTGCGCCCTTTCGAGCAGCGGGCGGGCTGATGGGCTCCTCGAAGGAGACGCCGGCATCGCCCTCGTCCTCCACAGCGTCGCCACCGGCGCACCGGCCACCGGATGGGACAGATGCCTGCTGATCCACTGACCGTCCCCAGCCGAGACATCGGCACCGAACAGGCCGTACTCGCGGTGCTGGCCGGCATCCCGCTACCCACTGCGGCAGCCCATGCCGCCTTGCCTCCCGACCAGCTCGCCGCAGCTGTCGCCACCTACCAGGCGGCAGGTCGCGCCGCGCTCGCAGTCCAAGGTGCTGCCTGGWTCCAGGTGCGTGTCACGTTTCCCGAGCCAGCGGACGCAGAGACCGTCGCAGCCACCCACCTGGCACCTGTCCTACGCCACGCCCAAGCCGCCGGCGCTGTCGCCTCCTGGTGGTTCGTGCGCAAGTCGCCCGACTGGCGGCTACGGCTCTCCCCAGCCAGCGGCCAATCTGTGGCGGATCTTCGTGCCACCCTCCGCCCCGCCTTCGACGACCTGACCGCGGCCGGAACGATCCACACCTGGACGGAAGGGATCTACGAGCCGGAGGAGTACGCCCTCGGCGGCGAGATCGGCACCGACGTCGCGCACCGGCTGTTCACCGCCGACAGCGGGCACGTCCTCGACCGCATCCACAGCGAGATCACCAGCAGGACCCCGCCGACTCTCGGCCGCCGCGAACTGTCGATGCTGTTGATCGGCACGCTGCTGCGCACCGCGGGCCTGGACTGGTACGAACGCGGCGACGTCTTCAACCGTGTCAGCCGCCTACGCCCTCCACCAGCAACRTCACCCACCGCTGCTGAAATTCAACGGCTGGCCACCGCTCTACGCAGGCTGCTGACCACCGACACCGACCCGGCAGGCGACCTGTTCGGCGCGGACCGACCGCTGGCCAACCTGGGAATCTGGGCCAGCGCCTTTCACAATGCCGGTCGGGCCCTTGGCCAGGCCGCATACGCCGGGACCCTGCGCCGCGGGCTACGCGACGTCCTCGGCCACCATGTGATCTTCCACTGGAACCGCCTCGGCCTGAATGCCGAGACCCAGGGCGTACTCGCCGCCACAGCGCGCGAGACAATCCTCCGCGCTCCCGCACTCCCCGAAGCGCTAACGCCGCAGGCACGCTGATGTGGCCGCCGCCGAACGACRCAGACACCGTCACCCGCATGCGCGCAGCGCACGAGCGCGCCAGCGCCGCCCTCCGGGTCACGGTCGACCGGACCCAGGCTGAGGAAGCGTGGGGCTTCGCYGGACGAACCCTCGGCCGACCGGTAATGACCCCCGACAGCCCAGGCTGGCTACGGATCGCCGCCACCGAAGCCGGACAGCAGATCACCACGTTCTGGGACGGCGGACGCACCGCACAGCAGGCGCTGCCAGCATCCATCCCACGCCCAGCGCTACGCGCGATCCACGACCATCACCACGACGGCTGGGACTACCGCGCCGAGCTATACGACCGCGTCCACGTCCGACCTCTCGCCGTCACGACCGTGCCGCGGCGGCTCACCGACTCACCGAAAGGGCAATGGTTCCAGGCACTGCRCCGTTCCTTCCGCATCCTCGCCACGGTCTCCACCGWCCGGCGCACCATCGAGCAGTCCTACCTCGACGACGTCATGCCAAGGATTCTCGGCGAACCGATCACCACCACCTCGCCCGCACCGTGGGTAACCGCGCACGGAGACCTGCACTGGGCCAACCTCTGCGGCCCCACCCTCTGCATGCTCGACTGGGAAGGCTGGGGCCTGGCACCCGCCGGCTATGACGCCGCCACCCTCTACTGCCACAGCCTGTTCATGCCAACGCTCGCCGCACAGGTTCAGGCGCGTTTCGCAGACGCACTCTCCACAGAGAGCGGCCGGTACGCCGAACTGGCCGTCATCGCCGAGCTACTCGACACCGTCCCCTCCGGCACCGGTATCGATCATGCGGGGCTGCTGCGTATCCGCGCCACACATCTTCTCCGCCGCGCCATACCCCGCCAGCAAGAAGGCGCAGCCACGAGGCCAGGACAGACATGACCCGCGCAGACGGCCACGCTCGGAAACAGCTCCGCTGGGCAGCGCTCCGGGCATGCGTTGGGGCAAAGGCACCTGCCCCTACGCCTGTGCGCGGTGGTAGACGGCGCTGGACCCCGGGACTGGCCAGAACAGGCCCACGAACGCTCTCATCGCCGCTGCGCCCGGACGTGCAGCTGCCCCACACCCGGCGGAGACTGCAAGCCAATTCAACGGAGGGTCTCACAGGGCCGAAAATGACCTGAYGGCGATCTGACTGTTGTTGTGTATGCAACATCTGTCAGATCACCGTCAGATCTCTACGGCCCTGGTCTATMTGCCCCGTGGCTGCGCTCCGGACAGCCTCCGCAACCCACGATGGCTCGTCGTCCCAAGCTTGCCCGGTCCGGCGAGCTCAACCTGTCCGCCGAGCCCGCGAAGTTCGAATGTTCCACTCGGAGGYCAGGAAGATCACCGAGTAGGGGCGTCACCCGGAGGGCCGGTCCGCCGTCGATGGTTCGCATGCTGCCTGATCAACGACCATCTGGGCAGGCTTCCTTGTCAGCACCCGTCGATGCCCTCCCGTCTTCAAGGACACTGACGGGCCCGCCGTGCTCAAGGGTCAGCGCGCCAGCACTGTCCAGATGCCGGCCGCTACGAAGACGGTTGACCCGCTGAACTGTCCGGATTCCAACGCGTGCTGGAGACGCGGCGGTCCGGGGCCGGAAGGGGCGGCGGCGTCCACCGGAGCCTCGCGGGATAACCAGTCTCGATCTGTCGTGACCGCGAGAAATCGTCGGGACGTGAGGATACGGTAGCTGAGCGCAAGGTTGTTCCTGGTTCGGAGGGGGTGCCGGTGGCCACGCGGCGGGGGCTATTCGCCGAGTTGCAGTACCAGGCAGCGCAGGCCGAGAAGCGGCAGCGGCAGCAGAGGGCTGCGGCCCACCGTGCACTCCTTGCCGCTGAAAAGGAAGCCGCGCAGAAGGCTCGGGCCGCTGAGCGCGCAGCCGCCGCGGCGGCCAAGGCGTCCACGAAAGAACAGGCCCGCTTGCTGAAGGAAGCGGGCCTGCTGTACGTCGCGGCGCGATTGAGCGAGGTCGGGTCGCTGAATGCCGATCTCGCGAGCACATTCGAAGAGATCGACGGCATTCTGGCCACGGCGCTCCTGGTCGACAGCTATGTTGATCTCGAGGCCTTGAAAGTCACGACCGTCGTGCATCCACCGTTCGAGCCCGGTGCTCTCGCAGTCCCGACACCGCCCGTTGCTGCTCCTGTGTACCCGGCGGAACCCGTCTACCAGGAGCCGCAAGTACCGGGAGTCCTATTCGGGGCGAAGAAAAAACATGCCCAGGCGATCGCTCAAGCTCAGACCACGCACGAGCAGGCGCTGCGGCGGTGGCGGGAACAGGTGTCAGCGATACGGACGGCGCATGTCTCCGCTCTGGAGCAGCGGCAGCGTGCCGAGGACGCTCGCCTGGCGAAGCTCGCCGCGGCGCGGGCGGTCCACGTCGAAGCGTGTCGTCGGAGAGACGCCGACGCCGACGAGCGGAACCGGGGACTCACCAGACTGATCAATGATCTCGCCTTCGACGTCGAGGCGGCGATCCGCGAGTACGTCGGGATCGTCCTGTCGAACTCCGCCTACCCGGATGCATTTCCAGTCACTCACGACTACGAGTTCGATCTCTCCAGCAGGGAGCTGCGTCTGGCAGCCGCTGTCCCTGAACCATCCGCAGTCCCCTCGGTCAAGGAGTACAAGTACGCCCCGAGGAAGGACGAGATCTCGTCGACCAAGCTGCCGGCGACGGTCCAGAAGGACCGCTACGCGAGCGCCGTCTTCCAGACCRCCGTACGCACGCTGCACGACGTCTTCGGCGCCGACCGCCAAGGAAAGATCCACTCGATTGCCCTGACGGTCGGGGTCGACCGGATCTCGCCTGCGACCGGGCTTCCGGAGACCATCCCGCTCGCGATCGTCGCTGCAGACCGCGCAACGTTCCGCAAGTTCCGGCTCGACCAGGACGAGATCGTCCCTCAGAAGACCCTCGAGTACCTCGGCGCGGCGCTGTCCCCTTCGCCGTTCACTCTCAAGCCCGCCGACGCCTCCCGCGGCATCAGGCAGCGTGGGCAGTGACCATGCGGTTCAACCCACCGCCAGGCTGGCCCACACCCCCCGAAGGCTGGACTCCCCCACCAGGTTGGGTTCCAGACCCATCTTGGCCCAGGCCGCCCCACGGATGGCAGCTCTGGCTTCCGGGGCCCACCGTCACGTCGCTCGGGACCGGCGACGACCTTCTCATCCGATCGGAACCCGGAGTCCAGGAGTTCTCGCTCGAAGGCGCATCCATGTCATCCGGATCCGAGACCAGCGAGATGCCGGTCGACAGCGCCGCGCTGATGGCTCGCATCACTGAACTAGAGAAGGCGCTCGCCGCTACCCAGGCTGGCTCCCGTGAGATCATCGATCTCAGCGATCAGCGGGCCCTCCAGGACGTTGGCATATACCGATATCACCACCCGCTCGAGAACGCCGCCGCCTATAAGGGACGCCTTGAAGAGATCGACACGCATATCGCCGAGTTTGTGAAGTCCGGCACGGCGATCCTTGCCGCGGATCTGTTCACCTTCAACGGCTCGCTCGCCAAGGGGCGCCGACTCGTCGCCGACCTGTCCAAGCTGATGCTGCTCGCCTACAACGCCGAGGCAGCCAACTGCGTCCGCTCCTTGCGCGCCGGCAACATCACAACCGCCAAGAAGCGGCTGGAACGAACCGTGGCGTCGATCGAGAAGCTCGGCGCGATCATGGAGATGCGGATCAATCCTGACTACCACTCCCTACGGATCGCCGAACTCGAACTCACCGCCGACTTCCGAATGAAGATCCAAGAAGAGCGACAGAGAGAGCGGGAGCGACGCGCACAGCTAGCCGAGGAACGCAAAGCTCAAGAGGAACTCGCCACCGAGAAGGAACGCCTCAAGAAGGAACGTGCCCACTACGCAAGCGCGCTCGAAACTCTCCGCGCCCAGGGCGACGACGCTGCTGCAGACGAACTCGCTGGCCGACTGGCGGACATCGATCAGGCCATCGAGAAGAACGACTACAGGATCGCGAACATCCGCGCCGGATACGTCTACGTCATCTCCAACATCGGCGTATTCGGCCCGCACGTCGTCAAGATCGGCCTGACCCGACGCCTCGATCCGATGGACCGGGTCCGCGAGCTCGGTGACGCCTCCGTTCCATTCCGGTACGACGTCCACGCACTCTATTTCTCCAAAGACGCTGTCACCCTCGAAAACGAACTCCACCAAGCATTCGCCGACCGGCGCGTGAACTTCGCGAACCCGCGCCGCGAGTTCTTTTTCGCCACCCCATCAGAAGTACGGAACGTCCTCCTAGAAAAGACCGAAGGGGGCCTACTCCAATTCACCGAAGAACCCGAAGCACTCGAGTATCTTCAAAGCCTACGGTACTGGCCTGACCACGCCCAACTTCCAACGACTGCCAGCCGAGCTACCGGAACCTGACCCGCCATGCAGAACCGGGCGGTGATCGCCACACCGACGAACGCTCCGCCAGCTCAGTCGACGTCCCAGGCTTCCCAGGAGACCACCCAATCGGCTGGCCGCCGAGAGAGCGCTTCACCCCCGGCGGTAAGAAATTGGTTGAGGGCCTCCATCGCCACGCGAGAGTGTTCGGATGCGTGCTGATCGTATATCTCGCGGCATTCCACGTAGATGGTGGTCTCGAGGGAGAAGGTCTTGCTCCCGTGACCAGTTCTCGCTCGCACCAGTTTCCGGATCCGCTTCCGTAGCTCCGCCTGCTGGTCCCCCGGAACACTGCGCACCTCCGCGAACCCCTGTTCGCAGACGACATCAGCCGCGAGCTGCGCGACCAACGAGAGTCTTCGGTCCGCGCGCGGCGTCGGGTAGAAGCGGTCGATCAACGTCAGACAGCGGCGGCAGGTCGGGGCGAAGGCCACCCGGCCGTCCTCCCTCAGCGGGCCGCCCTCACCGCCGACCATCACAGCCCACACACTGCCACACAGCGTGGTCTCGGCCCAGCGAGGCGCCAGGAGTTCCTCCCTGACATAGTGGGCTGCCGTCGGCGAGAGATGCGGTCTCGACGAGTCAAAATAGAAGTCGTGGACCGCACCTCGGCCAGACGACTCCAAGTCCGCCAGGCGAGCCAGATGAATCACGTCACCGCCGCTGGTGACGGTGAGAAGCATCGACCTTCCGCCCACGTCAACTGCGTTAACGCCAAATTTCGATACCGTCATAGATGCATTGTCTACCATACGGAGGCAACCTCGACCGGCCAGCCAGCAGAAGCGTGAACTCGGGGTCGGATCGCGGTTGGAGTACTGGTCACAATGAGCGGGCCCCCTGGGTGGCCGCTCTGGAGCCTCGCCAGGCGGGCGCGTGGTCGGATCGGTGGGAAGCCGCGACATAGTGGACCGGCGCAACGACGACGCCGGCCGGCACCGAAAGCGAGAGTCCCAAAGGATGGGAATAGCGCCGACCAGCGGTTTCACACCGGCAGCCTGGCTGTGGAGGGCCGGTTTGAGCTGACTTCACTTGCTTGAAGTGGTTCGGTGGGCGGGCGTGGCGCGTCCCGCCGAACTACGTAGATGAGGGAGGGTCTTCAGCGAGGCGGACGCGGTGGCCTTCTGCGGTGTAGCCGAAGTCATGTTCGTCGTCGTCGCGGAAGCGTTTGTAGAACCATTCGGGTACTCGAGCTGGGTCTAGACGGGTGCGGAGGACGCCGTCCTGTACGTCGCGGGCCACGTTGCGTAGGCGGTGCCATTCGGTGTCGAGCACGGGGCCGGGACGTCCGTTGTTCAGCTCGGCGTTGACGACCTTGGCGAGTCGTTCGCGTTCGTCGGCCACCTTGCGTTGGCTGGACCAGATCTCGTAGGCGATCTGGTAGGCGGCCAGGGACGGGAC
Organism: Frankia sp. CcI156; assembly: GCF_001983015.1. NCBI lineage: Bacteria > Bacillati > Actinomycetota > Actinomycetes > Frankiales > Frankiaceae > Frankia > Frankia sp. CcI156. The sequence continues at coordinate 5,365 of NZ_MOMD01000006.1, read as the reverse complement.
GAAGAAGCTGAGGAGGGTGTCGAGCAGTGTGGCGTTCGCGACCGCGAGACCGGCGATCAGACCGATGGTGGTCCACAGGATTGCTGCGGCGGCGATGAGGTGGCTGTATCGGCGGCGGAGGCGGGCGTCCCAGGCGAGGTTCTGTTCCTGGGCGATGAAGACGTCGTAGGGGTGGTGGACGTCGTGGGTGKGGTCATACCAGCCGTCGGTGATGCGTTTGTCCTTTTTTCCCCCGCGGGAGAGTTGGCGTGCGAGGCGGCGGACGTCTGGTTCGGGGATCGGGTCGCCGGCGACGGTGGCGCGCCATGGTAGGTGGAACAGGGCGGTGTCGAACATCTCCTGGAGCAGGGCGCCTTGGCGGGCGGTGTTCCCGGAGAGGCCCTTGAGCAGGAACGCTGAGACGACGAACCAGAAGAACCCGACGATCGAGACCACGGTCCGGCCATGCCCGATCAGCGTGATCAGGACACCGGYGGCGGCCAGTGCGGTGGCTGCGACGGCGCGGACGGCTTCGAGGAGCTGTCCACGTTGGTGGCTTGCCGCCGCGGCACGCTGTAGGAGCAGCATGTCGTCGTCGAGCTGCCGCTCGTGGATGGCCCGGGACGGTATCCCACGGATGCCGGCGGGGCCGGTAGAGAGTTTCATGGCTTGGTCATTCGGTTCCCGAAGAGCTTCCTCCACTCGTCGTAGGCGGCACGGTCTTGGCCTTCGTCCTCCAGGTCGACCGCGCGCTCGGCGATTACACGGGCCTGGTTGAGCGCGTTGGCCGCAGCGAGTTTCTGAGTCGTGTTCATGACGGCGTTGACCTCGCCACCGAGACCGGCGGGGTMGGGCCATTCATCGCCGATGCGTTCGGCGGCGGTGGCCAGGAACAACACGATCTCGTCCTGGTAGCGCCCGAACGGTGGCTTCACCAGGGACTGGGCCATGGCCTCCAGCAGGAAGGATGGCGAGACTGGTTCGCCGAGTTCACGGTTGATTCCTTTGATCATTTTGACGAAGGGCACGTACTTCCCGTCGCAGTCGGCGTTCTTGGCGATGCTCAGCTCGTGGTGGCGCTTGGGGTTGGTCGCGATCCAGTCGCCCGCTGAGGGATTGGGGATGTAGTAGCCGCCATCCTTCCGTTTGAAGGCGGGGACCACGTCGATGGACATGACTTCGTCGTCGGCGCCGTAGGGGATGACGACCGCCATGCCGTCGCGGGCGGCGGCGCTCCACTTCTGGCGCAGCAGGGTCTCCAGCGCGTTGATGACCTGGATGGGGGCCTGGTCACGGAAGCCGGCCTGGGAGCCGTCGGAGTCGAGGACGACGAAGATATCGATATCCTTGAGCTTCTTCGTCTTGGTATCGMGCCGGTAGCTACCGGTGAGGAAGTCGTCAGCGAGGTCCCAGTGCGACGTGACGAAGTCGCGGATGGTCTCGTGTCGCGCCTTGGCCAGGTTCTGCTCGGTCTGGGTGATCTCCAGATTGTGCTTGAGCTTGGCGAAGGCGTCGTCGATGTATGCCATAGCGGTGTCCCTGCTCGTGGTCTCAGGCGTGGTAGTACCGCATGCCGGTCGAGGCGTGCGGGGCGGAGCCGAGGGTGCCGAAAGTGATGCCGCGCAGGCCGTCGGTGCTCGCCCGCTGGCCGGGGCCCCAACCTGGTTGCGGCGTGCGGGGCCCGTTGAAGGTGCAGAACAGTCGGTAGGTGGTGCCGGTGGGCACCCGGTCGAGCTTGGYGCGGAACCGGGCGAGCCGGGCGCGGGAGGCGGTGAATTCGGCGTTGCCGTCACCGGAGGCGTTGTAGGACACCGGGAACTCGACCACCGGCACCACGGCGCCCGAGGGCTGGTGACATTCAAGGACGACCGCGTCGAGGGAGCCCTCCTCGACCCAGGCTTTGATCGCGTTCTCGTTCTGCACCCAGTCGCGGTTCAGCCGGTCCATGTTGATCCCGAGGTCGGCAAGGATGTCGGTGATGGCGCCGAGGATGATGTCCGTCAGGYGCGTGGCGGTGTGGGTCCGGGTGTAGCTGTAGGTATAGGTGGAAGTCATCGCTGGGTCACCGCCCGGCGGAGGGCCTCACGGTCGATCAGCGGACCTGAGCTGTCGGCCTTCGTCTCCTCAGCGGGCGGGGCAGCGTCCGACAGCCGAGCGTGCCCAGCCGCAGCGGCTTTCACCTGACTCATGCAGCGGGGCGGGCGACGGGAGGTAGATCATGAAGTCGTCGGCGCCCGCCGCGCCGGGGACGGGGTTGAGGTTCTCCTCCAGGGTCAGCGCCGCCGCGCCAGACACCGTAGTGATCTCGCAGTGCACCTTGCCGGCCACCAGGGTGACCGGGTGCTTGTTCAGGTGCCCTCCCGCGATCAGCATCCGCCCGACCGCCTCGGCTGCCGACATCGCCCGTCCCGCCTCRTCGCGCGACAGTGAGGAGGACTGCGCCACGGTGTCCGCTATGAGGTCCGTGATTACCGTCCAGGTCGCGCTGGCGCTGCGCACGGGYGAGGCTGCCACCTCCCTAGTGMGCCGCACGGGACACCTCCGGCTGGCGCGTCTCCGCAACGGCGTTGTGCACTGCGGCGGCCAAGTCGTCCTCGGTGAGGCTGCCTGGGTCGAGCACCGTCTCCATCCGCTGGGCCAGGGCTTCGAAGACGACCTTGCGCGTGCGGCGGCCGTCCAGTCCGTCTGCGGCCTCGGCGATGCGGCGCATCGCTGAGKAGCGGGCCAGATCACCCAGGGCCGGGTACTTGTCGGCGAGTGTGAGTAGCGTGGAGGCCAGGATCTCCCGTAGCGCCTCCGGCTCCGGGAACGGGACGAGGATGGCGGCGTCGGAGCGGGACAGGAACGCCTCGTCCAGAGCKGTGGTGAAGTTGCTGGTCGCGACGAAGAACAGGTGCGGGTGCTCGGCGGCATTGAGATCCAACGCCGTGAGCACCGCGTCGGTGGCACGGTGGACGTCGGCCGGGTTGGCGGCCAACGACGCCGCCGAGCGGGCAACCGCCATCGACTCGACCTCGTCCAGGATCACCACGGTCGGCATCCCGTCCGACGCCAGACCCGGCACATACTCGCCAAGCAGCTCGCTGACCCGCTGCTGCGACTGCCCATGCTCGGCGCTCATCAGCCCATGCGGGTTGATCTCAATCCGCCGCACCTCGCCGCCGCGAACGAAGCGCGCGACCTGCGCCGGCAGACCGCGCGCCAGGGTGGTCTTGCCGGTGCCGGGCGGCCCGTAGAGCGTGCACAACCCGTGCAACGCCGTCACCGCGAACGGCAGATCAGGTCGCACGAGCAGCGACAACAAGGTGTGGTTGCGCAACCGCTCCTTGATCGTCTCCGGCACCACGATGGCGTCCCACAGTGCGGCCTCCGCCGAGTCGGCCGCGACCACCTTCTCCGACAGCACGCACTCCTGAAGCTTCATCCCTCGACTCCGTCCCCCACACACAGCAGGTCACCTCAGATTTGAACAAGATCTTCTCAGATATCGGTAGACTACACGACGGGGAAGCGGCGCAACTCGGCACACTTCACTCGGGCGCGTCCTGCTCGGGCCGAGCTAGTTGACCGCCMGGTAACGAAGGTGTGCCTAAGATGCGAGCGGAGCATCAAGATCGAGAATCGTCCGCTGATCGGCGGACACCGACTGGCGCGGAGACGAGCGACGTGAACGATCCGCAACTGGACCCCGGTGACATCGCGGCCCTGTTCGATCGGGCCAGACTGCGGATGGCGCGTGAACTTCGCGGTCTTACCCAGGTGCAGCTGGCGCGAGAAGTCGGCTCCGTCACCGCGGCCTCGGTCAGCCAGTTCGAGAACGGGCACACCAAACCCGCCACATCGACGCTTTGCCGCCTCGCGGTCGCGTTGCGGGTGCCGCCGAGCTTCTTCGCAGCGCCGGCCCGCCCTCCCGCGCAGGACCAGGTCAAAGGGTTCTTTCGCAGCCTTCGATCAACTTCTCCGCGAGATCGTCAGCAAGCTCTAGCCTACGTGCACCTTGCGCGGGAACTCGCGCTCGAGCTCGAGAAGCACGTCGCGCTGCCCGACCTCAACCTGCCACGCCTTCCGGTCGACAAACAGCCGCTTCAGTCCGCCGACATCGAGCAAGCGGCAGCTCAGGTTCGTGGCCATTGGAACCTGCCACGGGGTCCAGTTCTCGATGTTGTACGACTACTTGAGACGAACGGGATCGTTGCCGTTCGTTTTCGCGTCAGCATTGAAAAAGTGGACGCATTTTGCGTTAATTTCCCTGACCGACCCGTCGTCGCCCTTGGTGCCGATAAGGGCCTGCGTGACCGCTCCCGCTTCGATGCAGCCCATGAACTCGGCCATCTAGTTTTGCACGGATTCTCGGGAGAAATTGGAGACAAGACCACGGAGGGGCAAGCCCACGAGTTCGCCGCTTCGTTCCTCATGCCGRCCGACGACATCAAACCCGAACTCCCAGATCGACTTGACTGGCCCGCATTTCTCCATTTGAAAGCAAAATGGCATGTCTCGCTTGCAGCCCTTCTGGTGAGGGCGAGGACGCTCGGGGTCATGAATGAACACACTTACGCACAGGGATGGAAAGCCTTGTCTGCACGTGGATGGAGGAAGGTAGAGCCGGGTCCGCTGGGAAACCCGGAGGTTCCAGTGCTTCTACAGCGCGCACTAGAACTCATGGAGACGACCGGCCTCTCCTTTGGAGATTTTATCAACCGCTCCGGACTCCCGGAAACAGACGTTAGAACTCTGCTAAGTCGGGATATCACCGAACGCCCTCGAGTGGTGCTCTGATTTCCTCGAATTCCGAGCGGGACAGGCGGGCCGGTCGCCCTCCAGCGACAAACAATTGCGACCCGCGCGAGGATTCAGCCGTCGACCGAAAGGAGGCGCTTCACGATTTCATCGGCCGCGAAGTCAGGACGACTGGCGACGCAGCGTGCCCGATCTTCCCTATGAGAGGACATGCGGGAGCTGACTATTGTAGCGGGGGGACTACATTGCACCACCGTGGCGGTCGCCMGGATCGGTGAAGCGTTCCTACTGTTCGGCCGACGGTCTAGTCCGGCGGCGTGTGTGCGCAGGTGACCTCGGATTTTTCGGCACGGCGCGACACGTTGCGGTACGCCCGGATACGCAGTGTTTCGTCTTGTTATCGAGTGCTCGGAGTACGGGCCCCCCGAGCATCGTGGTAGCCGCGAGGCAGTCACGACCAACCTCGGCCTGATGGGTGGGCTCACCTGGCAACTGTCGGGTTGGCCACCCGGAAACGCCCCACAGCCGTCCTGACGGCTACCGCCGACTCAAGGACTTGATGGTCATAACCAACCTGAAGAACACAGGCCAACCGCATCGACGACCGTCACCGAGGGCGACCGACTGCTTTGAAACCAGACGGGGC
>NZ_MOMD01000050.1:0-32850 GCF_001983015.1 Frankia sp. CcI156 | reverse complement strand
CGACCCTGCCGGTCTTGACGACCCTGCCGGTCTCGACGAGGTCGACTTCGACGAGTTCGACGCCGCCGCGGACGCGGGGGCCGGCGCGGTCTCCTTACGCCATGCCCCACCCCGCGTCGCCCTGCCCACGGCGAGCGCCGGACTGATCATGCCGGTGCGGGTCGAGCTGAGCTGGCCRGAACTTCCGGGACTGCCGCTGGTTGATCTGCTCGACAGCCATTCCGCCGATGCTCCCGCGATCTCCGCGGCCGCACTGCTGCGCGCCTTCGTCGAGATCGGCCGCAGCCTCGAACCGTTCCATCAGCAGGGCGTGGGGCTTCTCGCGCCGTGGAGCTTCAGGTGGACCGGGCAGAGCCTCACTCTGGCCGTCTGYGATCTCCTGGACGCGGGCAGGCACGACCCCGTCGACCCCTGGTTCGTCACTCCGGCGGGGGAGCGTGGTCCCGCCCGTGACCTTCGCCTGTTCGCCGTGGTGCTGTTCAAGGCGCTGACCGGCGAGTGGAGCAACCGGGACGCCTCGATGCTGGCGATGGCCGGGCTTGCCGCCGGCGAGTGGCCGCCCGGCGCCGACGCCGCGCTGCGGGCCTGCCTACATCCCGAGCATGGTCGCCGGGCGACCGGAGCCGGTGCGCTGGCGTCGAGGATCGCACCCTTCGTCTTCCCCGCGCGCAACGAGCGGCTGACGACCGTCGTCGCGTGCGAGAGCGTGACGGGCTGGCGCAAGGCGGGCGGCAACCCGGAAGGCGACAACGAGGACGCGGTCGGCTGGGCGAAGGTCGAGGACCCGTCGGACGGCACGACCACCGCCTGCGCGGTGCTCGACGGCATTACCGGTCCCGGTGACGGTTCGGGACGGTGGGCGGCGCGGGCGCTGCTCGCGGCATTCCGTCGGCGGTGGAAGGACGGCGAGACCGAACCGGAGCGGCTGCTGCTGGACGTCGCGCTGCCGCCGCCGCCCGCGCCGCTGAGCCGCCGGGCCGCCGCGGTGGCGGTGCTCGCCTCGATCTCCCGCGGTCGCGCCGACATCGCGACCGTCGGGGACTGCCGTGCCTACCTGCTGCGCCGCTGCGGCGACGGCTTCGTGGCCACCCGGCTGTCCAGCGAGCACAGCGTGGTCGCCGAGGCGATCGTCGCCGGCCAGGCTCCCACACCCGAGGAGCGCGGCATCGTGACCGAGAGCGTCCGGACGGCGCAGCGCGGCGCGACCGCGGTGGCGACCAGAAGGGTGCAGCTCGCCGACGGCGACCTGCTGATCCTCGCCACCGACGGGGCGTGCGAGGCGGGCGTCGACACCGCCGAGGACATTCCGGGCGTGGCCGACTGGAGGTTCTGCGACGTGCTGGAGGACCTCGCCTCGGTCGCCCGCACCCCCGCCGAACTGGCCTCGTTGCTCTGCCGTCGGGCGGAGGACCTCGGTGGGCACGACAACGCCACCGTCGCGGTGATCGCGATCCGCTCCGCCCGGGAGAAGGTGGTCGCCACCCGGACCAGACCGCGCCAGCGGGCGATGCTCACCGGCGTCGGCGAGTCCCGCGGCACCGGCACGCGCATTCACGGGGAGCCGCGCATTCACGGGGAGAAAGGAAACCGATGAACGACAGGGACCGGCTCGGCGTCGAGGGCCGGATGGACYGGGGTGTCACGAAGCCGGGTGGGGTGCTCCGGCTGACGATCAGCGTGGCCGATCCGCCGCGGGGCCGGCGGGAGGTGGCGGTCGCCGTCGCGGTCGACGCATCCCTGTCGATGCTGCATCCGGCGGCGCCGGACGCGGTCAGCAAGTGGGAGCTCGCGCAGCGGGTTCTGGAACGCGTGCACGGCCTGCTGCCCGACGGCTRCCCGCTCGTGCTGGTGCGCTTCGCCCGCGAGGCGCGAGTGATCAGCGCCGGACGTCGGCCCGACCGCCTGCCGGCCGTTGACGGCCCCACGAACAGCGACGCGGACTCCTACACCAACATCGGCGACGCGCTCGCCGTCGCCGGGCGGGAGCTGCTCGCGCAGGCGCCGGACGCGGACGTCTACCGGGTCCTGCTCATCACCGACGGTGAGGCCAACATCGGCCGCTGGCAGCCCGAGCAGCTCGCCCACATCGTCGCCGGGCTCGGCGACCAGGGCATCGGGACGGACGCGCTGGGCATCGGCGTCGACGCCCGGGACGAGGTGCTCGCCGAGATGGTCGGGGTGTGCGGCCAGACGCAGCACGTCTGGGCGGCGGCCGAGGACGTCGACCGGATCGACGCGATCGTCTCGTCGCTGATCGAACCGGTGGTCGGCGCGGCCGCGGGGCGCGGTGAGCTGCGGGTCCTGATCCGACCCGGCTGGACGGTGGAGGCGCTGCGGCGGATCAAACCGCAGCGTCACCTCATGAAGGTGCCGCCACCGACCTCGCGCGGCACCGAGCTGCGGCTGCCGCTACCCGCCGTGAGCACCGGCGAGGACCGTCCGGTCTTCCTGCTCCGGTTGCGCGCTCCGGACACACCGCTCGGCGCGCACACGATTCTTCAGGCCCGCGGCGGGGTGGTCGCCGGTGGACGGCGGCTGGCTGTGGACAGCCGGGCCGACCCGCACGCCGCGCAGCGCTTCCGGGCCACCGTCGAGGCGGATGTCTTCCCGGACGCGGAATCCTCMCTCGAACACGAGGAGAGCATCGCGGAGTTCGACGAGGAGATTGCGAAGCGGGCCAGCTTCGCCCATTCCCGGGAGAGCGTCACCGAGCTGTTCCGGAACGCGGCGCTGTGGGCGGCGGACCGCGGATTCGACGATCTGGCCGACCACTACAACGCGACGCTACGGGCCCTCGGCCAGGGTGTCGCGCCGGCCGACGCGGTGTCGGGAGCCCGGGTCCGGGCGACCCGCACCAGGACCCGGACCCGTGATCTCGTCGAGGCGGACCCCGTGTCCGGCCGGCAACACGGCGGGGCGGCGTCCCGTCGGCGTCTCGACGACGTCCTCGGCAACAGCTGACAATCGGTAGGAGTCCCATGTCCTCGACGACGGTGCTGTTCGACGTCAGTAACATCACCCGGGACGGTTCGCCGGGCAGCTTCGCGCAGATCGGTCTCGGCTGCGCGCACGGCGCACGCTGCCCGCGCCGGTGCGGCGTGACCGCGCGGCTGTTCGCCGTGGAGGCCGCCGCCCGCCGTGCCTTCGGCGCCGACGCGACCTTTCGCTATGTGGCCGACAACAGCCTGCGCGGCCTGCTTGACGACCTCGCTCCGCTGCAGCGGTACTACCGTGACGGCGCTCTGGCCTGGGCGGCCGAGGCCGACGACATCCTGCTGGAGGAGGCGAGGGCCGTCGGGGGGAAGGTCGTCAGCAAGGACAACTTCTACGGCAAACGCAACATCGACGCCCACGCGTGGATCCAGGGCGACGCCTCGACCTTCTTCGGATGGAAGGTGCTACCCGCCGCCCCGGCGGGCGAGAACGTGAAACTGGTCCGCCGGGCGATGAACCGGATCGACACCGTCACCTGGGAGCGGGCCGCGCGGCAGGACGAGGTGAAGGCGTCGGGCCTGCGGGGGCGACCGGAGGTCGTCGCCGCTGCCCGCGCCAACGCCTATCGCTGCGTGACCCCCGACTGCGTGAACGCCCGGCTGGGGCCGCTCGTGTCGCCACCGATGCGCGTGGCGGGGCGCGGCCAGGGCGCCCGGCTGGTCTGTCCGCTGTGTCGACGCCCGGTCCAGGAGATCGAGACGGATACTGGGCAGGCGGTCGGGGACGCCTCGGGCGCGGCGTCGCCTGTGCCCTCGGCGTCGCCCATGCCCCCCGCGCCGCGGGACGCGCCGGCCCCCCGGGGAGCGACCGAGCCCCTGGACCTGGATGCCCCGGACCGGCAGGCGGGCCATGGCGAACCCGGGGAGGGAAGTCGCAGGACCCTGGCGGACGCGCTCGGGGACGCGCTCGCGGACGACGCCACGATCTTCGATGCTCCCGCCTACATCCCGCCCTMGGGCACCGTGGGGGCGCCGACCATCGTCGGCCTGCCCGTGCCGTCCGGCGCCGGGTGGGATGCCAGGGTGGTGGCGGGTCCGGTCGTGCTGAGGATCGAGGGTGGCGGCACCCATCGTCTCGTGACGTTGGAGGTGGGCACCACGGTCGTCCTTGGGCGCCATCCCGACCACAACCTCGGCTCGGAGCAGCTCGTCGACGTCACGGCCGGGCTCGGTAGCAGTTACGACTACATCAGCACCCGGCACGTGGAGATCACCCTCACGGCTGCCGGCACGGCGATGGTGGTCGACCGCTCCCACAACGGCACCAGTCTGGGCGACGACCGGCTGGTGCGTGACCTGCCCCGGGAGTGGCGTTTCGACGTCCCGCTCCACCTGGCCGGGTCGCTCGTGCGGGTCGGCCGGGTCAACGCGGCTGGGACGGCTGGGGCGGCCGAGGCAACCAGGGCGGCCGAGGCAACCAGGGCGGCCGGGCGGCCGGGCGGAACAGGCTGGCGGCTGACCGTCCGGCGCGGCGACGGCTCGTCGTTCGACACCCCGAACGTGGGACCCGGTGAACGCATTGTGCTGGGACGGCAACCGAACGCCGTGCAGCGGACGGCGGACGACCTGATCGTCGTCGACGTCTGCGACCGGCTGCAGATCGACGCCGCCGGCCGGGTCTCGCGGCGCCATCTGATGGTCGGCAACGAGCGCGACGGGACGGTGACGCTCACCGACCTGTCGACGAACGGCTCGTGGGTGGGTGCCCGGCGGCTGACGCCGGGCGTCGCCGAGAGGTGGGACGGCGAGGAGCCGGTCTGGCTGGTCCGCGACGTCGTGGGTCTGGAAGTGCATGTGACGGGACCCTGGCCGGCCGGCGGGGTGCTCGGGAACGGCGGACCTGGCGGCGGTGGGGTACCCGGAGGTGGCCGGTGAGTACGGTCGCCTCTGATTTGGAGATCGTCGAACGGTTGCGTTACGGGGCGTCCTTCGCGTCGGTGCCGCGCACCTGGGGCCGTGGCCGGTACCGCTGCGTGCGTCATCTCGCCGAGGGCGGCCAAGGTTACGTCGAGCTCGCCCGGGACGAGTGGAGCAACGCCCTGGTCGTCGTCAAGGGCGCATGGTGGGGCGGCCGCGACCACGACATCAATCCCGAGTACGCCAGGACCCAGTACGAGAAGCGCTCGATCGACGTCGAGGACGCGGTCGCCGTRCAGGCGGCGCTCGGCGAGATCACCCACGGGGTGCYGGCCCTGGTGGACGTCGTCTACGGGCCCTCGCCGACCCGGCACGACCATAACGCGCTCGTGACCGGGGGCAACGAGCGGGAGGTCGAGCGGTACAACCGTGAGGCGTTCATCGTCATGCAGTTCATCGGTGACATCGGGCAGATGGTGCCCACCACGCTTGACTCCCGGGTCACCGAGTCCGGCCCGCTCAGCGCCCGCCAGGTCGTTGAGCTGGCCGACCAGATCAGCGCCACGCTGGAGGCGATGCACACGATCCGACCGCAGCGGCTCTACCAGCACGAGGAACGGATCAGGGGGTACTGGGTCCACGGCGACGTCAAGCCGGAGAACATCCTCGTCGCTGGTGACCCACCCCGGTACTCSCTCGTCGACCTGTCGACGGCGGCGATCGTCGAGCCGTCGGCCAAGGTCATGCCCACCACCGCGACCCCGGGCTACGCCCCGCCGGGAGCCGAGCCGCTCAGCCCGCAGTACGACCTGCACTGCCTGGCGGCCACCCTGCTGTTCGCGCTGACCGGTGACCGCCCGGATGACTGGCTCGGCGGGGCGACCGAGGCCAGGTCGGCCGCGGACGCCGCCGGTTCCCGGGCTGATGCCGAGGCGCGGGACGAGAAGCTGCGGCAGCTGCGGGGTGAGCTCGCGGCCCGTCGCGTGCACCCCATGCTGATCCGCTTGATCACCGACTGCCTGCCCGCCGATCCGCGTTTCCGGCTCGGCACCGCCACCGTGCTACGCGCGGAGATCGCCGCGGTGCGTACCGCGCTGGTCGCCCGCGAGGTCCTGTCGGATGAGGAGCCGCAACCGTGAGCTGGTGGAACCGGAGCGCGTGGGGGAGCCAGCCCGACGGCGAATCGAAGTCGAACCCGGGGGCGGCCCCGGACCGCGGAGCGGGCTCGAACGGCAGGGCCTTCCAGGGCGGTCGGACGGGATCGACCGGCGCGGCGTCTTCGGGTGGTGGCGGGTATTCGGGGAGCGCGGCGTCTTCGGGTGGTGGCGGGTACCCGGGCGGCACCGCGGGCCCCGCCGGCGCGGACGACTTCGACGACTTCGACGACTTCGCGGACCCCGAGCCGCTCCCCGCCGGACCCGCCGGCGCGGACGACTTCGACGACTTCGACGACTTCGCGGACCCCGAGCCGCTCCCCGCCGGACCCGCCGACGGTGCCGCGCAGGCGCAGCGGGGACACCGCCCGGCGCGGACCGCAGGCGCGCGGTCCGCGCCGGGCGCGCCGCCGGCGGAAGTGGCGGAAGTGGCGGAAGTGGCGGACCAGCGTCCGGCGGTCGTGGGCCGCAGCGGCCGGACCTGGCGGGAGATGCCCCGGCGGATCCGCGGCGCCGGGGCCGACTGCCGGGTACGCCTGGTCAGCCTCGCCGGGCTGGGCTTCGGCGCCCTGCGTACGGCCGGCGCGGGCGGCCCGTCGACGCTACGGGTCGGCATGGAGCTACTCTCGCTCGGCAACCCGCTGACCCCCCTGCTGCTCGACATCGTCGACGGCCCCGACGGGGTGCCCACGGGCTACGAGGCGCCCACGGGTTACATCACGAGCTGGGCGGCCGGCCCGCTCACCGACCCGCTCGAGCGGCAACGCGGCGACGACAGCATGGCCGCGCAGCTCGCGAACGGCGAGTTCGTTGCCCCCGCGGACGTCATGGACATGCTCGCCCCGCTCGGCGCGCTGCTCGACGACGCCGCGACCCAGCTCGGCGTCGTTCCCGTCGAACTCAGCCCGGATCATCTCGTGCACTRCCGGGGATCGCTGCGGCTGGTCGGGTATGGCCGCCACGGGTACGCGCCGGCCCGGGGGGTGATCCCGCCCGCGTCCGAACGTAGCCAGGACACGGTGGAACTGCTCGGCGACGACGTCCCGGCACCGGACGCCCCGCTGGAGGAGTGGCGGGCGGCGCAGGCCCGATCGCTGGCCCGGCTGATCGGGTGGTTGTCCACCGGCCGCCGACCGACCGCCTACGGCGCGGTGACGGGCGGGTCGCGGGCGACGCGCGAGCAGGCGGTGGAYCGGTACCTGCGGGGCTGCGGGATCGACGCCCGGGTTGCCGACCTGCAGCCCGGCCGGCTCCGGGAGGAGCTCACGACGCTGGCCGCCGCGGCGCGGCGCGCGAAGATCACCGAAGATCTCGCCGCCTCCGACGTCATCATCGCCTACCATCACGACACCGCGGCCCGTGGCGGGTTCGGCGACCGCAACCCCCGCTTCGAGCGGGGCCTGGTCGGCGGGACGTACCTGGGCACGGTCGACCGGGTCGACCCCCGGTTCGTYGTGATGAAGCTCAGGTACGGCGTCCGGGTGTTCGTGCCGCGCTCCGGCACCGGGTTCGACGTCGATCTCACCACCGTCCTGCAGGCCGGTGAGCAGCGCCCGGTGACGGTGCGCCGTTTCGACGAGACGCTCACCCCGCGTGGCGATCCCAAGGGCCTGCGGGGAGTGTTCGCGCCGACGGGGACGGAGGTCATGACAGCCGAGCGCCGGGTCAACCCGGAGCCGGTGCGCCTCGCGGCGAGCCTACAGTCCGGGCGGGCGGCGGTCGGCGTGGCCGCCTTCGAGGCCGCGGACCTGTCCAGCCCGCTGGCCGGCCTGCTCGGCGGTTCCGGCTGGCTGCTCTGCCCGCCCGACGACCTCGCCCGGACCCTGGTTGCGCTGCGACGCCTGCGGTCCGCGCATCGGGCACCGGACGGCGCGGTGCCCGATCCGGCCCGGATCATCGCCTTCGGTGTCGACCCGGCGGCTCTGACCGAACCGAAGGTTCTGGCGAGCGCCGGCCAGCCGGTGGAGTTCGCGCTGCCGCTGCTCGACGAGGACGGCCAAGCCCACGCTCCGCGCGCCTGGCGGGACCTGCCGCTGGTCGATGACGTCTCGTTGCAGGGGCTGCGCAGGCGCATCGGAGCGACGGCGGGGCAGAGCGCGGCCCGGCGGCTGTTCGCCGCGGCCTTCGCGCACCTGCTGGTGAACCCGGACGAGAGTGCCCTCGCGGCCGACACCGGCAGCCCGCAACGCGGTGGGCGTAGCGCAGTCATGACGATGCTGCAGGAGATCGGTCGGGCGTTCGCCGGGCGGCCGGACCTGATTGTCACGGTCACCGCGGAGCTCGCCGAGCAGCAGAGCGTCCTGGCGGCCCGGGACAGCGCGAAGATGCTCGACGAGCTCGCGGCGGTCCTGCGGCCGCTGCCGGCCGAGCGCCGGATCGTCATCGACGTGATGCGGCTGGTCAGGCGGGAGCGGATCCGGCCGGAGACCCGCCGGATGCTGCTCGCCGAGACGCTGCCCGCGATCGGTGTCCTCACCGGTTGCTGGGGTGACGTCTGGCAGATCACCGCGGTCGGCCTGACCGAGCTGACCGAGGCCCTCGAACGGGTGGCCGCGACCGGGCAGGTGCTGGCCCGGGCACCCCGACTTGACCGCGACGCGGTCGTCTCGCTCGCGGTCGCCGGCGCGGCGCCGGCGGTGGTGCGGTGCGCGCCGCTGCTGCCCGTCGATCTGATCCGGGAACTCACGGAACGTGCCCGGGTGACGCCCGAGGTGCTGCGGGGGGGAACCAGCCCGGTGAGTGGGCGGCCCGGCAGCGGCATCGTCCACCGGATCGAGCTGCTCGCGCGGGCCGGCGCCGATGCGGTGCCCGGACTCACCGAGGACGAGGTCCGCCGGTTCGTGCTCGACGGCGGTGTGGACGGCGGTGTGGACGGCGGCGTGGAGGGCGGCGTGGAGGAGGGCGCGACTGCCTCCGCCGAGGACGTGTCGGCCCCGGTCGCGGACCCGCGGGCCGCATTCGCCGACACCCTGGTCGTCGCCCGTGACCCGGACTGGATACCGGACTGGTGCGCGGCCCTCGCGGCCGCCGGCGGGCTGGCTGCCGACGAGGTGCGGGACCGGGCGATCGAGGAGAACCTCCTGGCCGGACCGGGTCCGGTGCCGCCGTCGCGGTGGGACCCCGACATCGCCAGGTGCCTTGCCGAACGGTGGGAGACGACGAGCCTGGCCGAGCTGATCGAGCTCGGGCGGGTGCTGGCCGCGGGTGACCTGCTCTGGATCCGCTCGGTGGCCGTCACGGTCGGGGTGTCCGTGTCGGAGGTGGTCGACGCGGCACTCGCCCAGCGCCTGCTCGGCCAGGCGCGGCCACCGTCACCATCCGACTGGTCCCATGCGGACGTCGCCTCCTACCTCACCGAACGGTGGACCGCGGTGCCGTTGGTGGCGTTGCTCGACGTGGCCCGGGACCTGACGCGGTCGAGTGTCGGCTGGCTGCGCGCGGTAGYCGACGCCGCCGCGGTCCCGGTTTCCAGCGCGATCGACCGGGCCGTCGCGGAGGGCGTCCTTGGCGAGGCCTCGCCGACGGACGCGGCGCTGCCGCCGCTGATCGCCGGTTACGTCGCCGCACGCTGGGACGAACGGTCGCTGCGGGACATCATGGCGACGGTCCGGGTCCTGGTGGACGGCGACCTGGAGTGGCTGCGCTCCTTCGGCGCCGCGCTCGGCGCGAATCCGGGCGACCTCGTCGACGAGGCCGTCACGGCGGGCCTGCACCAGGCCGACCCGCCGCCCGATCCCGTCTGGTGGGCCGATCCGCGCGTCGTCGCGTTCGCGCGATCCCGGTGGGGCGTCCTGCCGCTCGACACCCTGCTGAAGATCGTCCGATGCCTCGCCGTCGAGGACATCGTCTGGACCACGCAGTTCGCCGAGCTTGTCGCGGCGGACCCGTCGACGGTGATTGAGACCGCCTTCCAGGAGAACCTGCTCGGCAGGCCGGGCATGTCGGCGTGGGCGGTGGCCCTGTTAGACGACGACGTCGTCGGGCTGTACCTGTCCCGGCGTTGGGGCATCCATCCGCTCGCCGAGACCCTGAACAGGGCCAGCCTGATCGGGGCGGCGCGCGACTGGCTGGTCCGGCTCGCCCGGATGTCCGGACAGGACGTGGCCGACGTGCTCGACACCGCGATCGCGGAGGGCGTCCTGCGCCGCGGGGCGCCCTCCGCCCCCCCCTCGCTGGAGGGTGTCTCCGCGCCCTATCTGGCCGCCCACTGGGGCACGATGCCGCTGCCCCGGCTGCTCGTCGAAGCGGCGCGCGCGGCCCGGGGCGAGTCGGACCCCACGGGACCCCTCACCACCGGTCCGGCGGGGCYGGCCACCACGGGTTCATCCGGTTCATCCGGTTCGTCCGGTCGGGTTGCCGGTTCGTCCGCGTCCTTCGCGGCGGAGGTCGCGTCGCTGGTCGCGCTCGACCCGGCTACCGTCGCCGCGACCTGCGGTGCCCGCCTGGTGCGGGTGGCCGCCGCGCTGCACGGGGCGCCGCGCCTGGTGTCGGCGCTGGGCGCGTTGGACCCGCCCGCCCGGGCCTGGTTGTTGGCGGTCGCCGACCTGCTGCCCGCGGGCGCGGCCGAGGTGGATCTGGCCGTCGCCGCCACCACGGACGACCCGGTCGCCGTGGTCGGCCTGGCTCTGGAGCACGGCATATCGGTGACCGAGGCCGCTGCCGCGGCCGCGTGTCTCGGCCGGGTACCCGAGGCCGACCGGCCGGTGCTCGCGCCGCTCGGGGGGCTGCTCGCCCGGATACCCGTGGCCGTGCTGGCGACACTCGCCTCGCTCGACCTGGAACCCGCGGTGCGCCGGGCCCTGGCCGACGTCGAACAGGCACATCCGGGCGCCGTGGACGTGGTCGCGCGGCACGGGGCGTCGGCGGCGACCATTGTCACCGGGCCCCGGTCGCAGGCGATGATCTCGCTGCTGCAGCGGATCGAGCCGACACCGGGACTCGTGCCGTGGATCCTGACCGCGGGTCCCGAGGCGGCGGTCGCGGTCGCCACGGCCGGTCCCGGTGTCATCGACGTCGCCGCCCGGGCCGCCGACGCCTGGCGGCGCGGCGACGTCACCGGCCCACTCGCCGCAATCAAGGCCGCCTGGGAGGCGACCGGCCCGACGGACCGGGTCTGGCCCGTCCCGGCCGCGGGCGTCAGCCGCCGGGGTGACAACCTCATCCGGCTGGCCATCACCGTCTATCCCCTCGCGGCGCGGGGACGTTCGGCCAGTGAGATCCTGAGCATCCTCGCGCGCTGACCCGCGGCCACCCCGCCCGCTACCCGCCCGCTACCCGCCCGCCCACCCCGCTGTCACGCATGCCGCCGTCACGCACGCCGCCGTCACCGCTGTCGTCATTGTCACCGCGGCGGGGGCGGCACTGCTAACCTGGACGACATGCAGCGCGCTGGCCTGACGACGACGCCGGAGAGTGTCCCGGCGCGCTGACAGCCGTTCTTCTGTCGAAGCCCCGGGGTGGATGCCCCGGGGCTTCGCCTTGTGGTCACCCGCCCTACCTGCCGCGAGGTGAGGAGACCACGGTGTACGACCACCGCAAGCTCGGTCGCGAGCTGGAACTTTTCGATACCGACCCGCTGATCGGGTCGGGTCTGCCGTACTGGCTGCCCGCCGGTGCCGTCGTACGGCACACCCTGGAGGAGTACATCCGTGGCGTGGAGCGTCGGGCCGGTTACCGGCACGTGTACTCGCCCGTGCTGGGCAAGCGGGAGCTGTACGAGATCTCCGGCCACTGGTCCCATTACCGGGACGACATGTTTCCGCCGATGGATCTCAGCGGGGAGCGGCTTGGCAGGGAGCGGCTTGGCGGGGAGCGGCTTGGCGGGGAGCGGCTTGGCGGGGAGCAGATGGTGCTGCGGCCGAGCCTCTGCCCGCACCACGCGTTGATCTACCGCTCCCGCGCGCACAGCTACCGCGATCTCCCACTCCGGATGGCCGAACTGGGTGGCATGTACCGCTCCGAACTGTCGGGGGTACTGGGCGGGCTGACCCGGGTGCGGGCGATCCAGCTGAACGACGCGCACATCTTCTGCGCTCCGGAGCAGGTCGCCGACGAGGCGCGCGCGGCGCTGGAGCTGATCCGCGAGGCCTACGGCGCGTTGGGTGTCAGCCCGGCCCGCTACCGGCTCTCCCTGCCGGGGCCGGGCGGGAAGTACGTCGGCGACCCCGGCATGTGGCGGCGGTCCGCCGCCCTGCTGACCGAGGTCCTCGACGCCGCGGGGGTGGCCTACGAGGCCGTGGAGGGGGAGGCGGCCTTCTACGGCCCGAAGATCGACGTTCAGATCGTCGACAGTGCCGGCCGTGAAGCCACCCTGTCCACCGTGCAGATCGACTTCCATCAGCCAGAACGGTTCGATCTGCGCTACGCGGGCCCGGACGGCGCGATGCGCCGGCCGGTCATGGTCCACCGCAGCGTTATCGGCAGCGTGGAGCGGGCCGTGGCCCACCTCATCGAGTCGCACGGCGGTGCCTTTCCACCATGGCTTGCGCCCGTGCAGCTGGTGGCCCTTCCGATCTCCGACGCCGAGGTACCCCACGCCCTCGCGCTGGTCCGGCAGGCGGCCGACCGGGGACTGCGGGCCGAGGCCGCCGGTCCGCAGCGCGGCACCCTGGGCGCGCGGGTCCGGGCCGCTCGTCTGGTGCCCTACCAGGCGATCATCGGTGCCCGGGAGGCAGCCGACGAGCGGGTCTCCCTGCGGTTGCGGGACGGGCGCCGCCTAGAGGCCCGGCCCGCCGCGGAAGTCCTGGCCGGCATCGACCTCCTGACAAGCGCGCACAGCACTGATCTATGGACCGATCCCCGGGGACAGGCCGGGGGCAGGTAGGGAATTCGGCGTTTGCCGACGATGTTTGCCGACGATGCCGATCATTGAGGCCGGCGAAGAGTCGAACTCGAGCCGATTCGGACCGTCAGCAGCAATATATACCGGCCGCGCCCGGATGAAGTCCTGGCGGGTGGCCGACGGTCCGTCGCGCCGATGATGGGTATGGCTGGGAGCAACCGAAGAGGCCGGACCGAAGAGCCGGTCGGTGCCCATCCTGGACCCTGGAGGATCGGCTCGCCGACCGGCGGGAGCGGAGAACAGGAGGCCGCGGTGCCGTGATCCCAGATGAGGAGATCAACGAGTTGTTCGCCGTCCCGAGCCCGTGCGCGACGCTGTACCTGGGCCTGTCCGATCAGATGGACGGGATTGCGGCGGATCGGGCGGTCCGGTGGCGGCGCCTGCGCGACAGCCTGGCCGCCGACGGGGCGGATGGCGCGACGCTGGGCGCGTTGGACGAGGTTGTGGCGTCCCTCGGCCCGCAGAACGCCGCTCTCGCGGCGTGCGCCGCGGATGGCAGGGTGGTCTGGTGTCATCGGCTGCGACGGCAGGTGGCGGACCGGGCCGTCTGGGGCTCGCTGCCCTGCACGTTGCCGATGCTTGCCTACCGGCAGAGCAGCGTGCCCTGTGTGGTCGTGCTCACCGACCGGACGGGCGCCGACCTGCGGGTGGCCGGGGACGGACTGCGGTTCGCCGGTGAGGTCGTCGGCTCCGACGACGAGATCGAGCGCAATGCCCCCGGCGGCTGGTCGCAGCGCCGCTACCAGGATCGTGCCGAGGACTCGTGGGATCAMAACGCCGCGCAGGTCGCCGAGGCGGTGACCGAGCTGACCGAGCGGGTGGACGCCGCGCTGGTGGTTCTCGCGGGAGACGTCCGGGCCGTGCAGCTGCTGCGCAAGCATCTGCCGCCCCGGGTGACCCCGCTGGTCCACCAGCTCGAACACGGGGGACGTCACCCCGGGCGGAGCGACCGGTTCCATTCCCAGGAGGTGCGGGAGCTGGTCGAGGCCGAGGTTCGCGACCGGACCCGCGCCGTGCTCGACCGCTTCGCCGAGGACCGCGCACACGGCCGGGCGGTCGACGGGGTGCCCGCGACGCTCGCCGCGCTCGTCCGCGCTCAGGTGGGCACGCTGCTCGTCGTCGACGACCCCGGCGACGACCGGGCCGCCTGGTACGGGCCGGAGCCCGGGGACGTCGCCACCGAGCCGGGCGCGCTGGCCCGGCTGGCCCGCCGGGCCGGGTCACCACCGACCACCGGCCGGTTGGCGGATCTGGCCGTGCGGGCCGCTTGGGGCACCGGCGCGGCCGTGCGGGTCCTGCCCGCCGATCTGCCCGGCGCACCGACCGACGGTCTCGGTGCCCTGCTGCGCTACCCGTCCCCGTGACCTGTGTCGAGCGCGTCGATGAACTGCAAAGACGACGGGGTGGCGACCACCCGCACGTCCCAGCCGGCGGACCGCACCTGCCTGACGAAGGCGGGAAGGTCCCCGGCGGGGTACCCGCCACTGCAGGCGACTACGTAGAGATTGCGATTTCCGTCGGTCATGGCGAAACCTCATTGTGGTTGGGTTGGAAGATCGCTGCGGTTTTCGTTTCGTCGAGAACTCTCCCGTGTCGCGCCTCGTCATCGGGGCAGGAAATACTTTTCTATATCGAAAAATCAAAAGTTATCAACACCCGGATCCGGGTGCGAGGCGGATCCGGGTGCGGGTCGTCCCTGCAGGGGCGGGGCAGGTCAGATCCGGGTGAAGGCCTCCGCGTCACGACGGAAGCGGTCCAGCTCGGTAAGACTGATCGTCGGCCGGGCCAGCCGGGCGGCGTCCAGCAGGTCCTGTGTGCTCAACGGGGTCACCGTCGGGCCGTGGCCGCCCCCGCCGCTTTCCGCTCCCGCCCCGGTGCCGACCTTCACCCCGTCGGCGGCCCGGTGGAAGGCGGCGGCAGCGGAGCGCTGCACGACCGCCGAGAGATCGGCCGGCGTGAACAGGTCGGTGGCCGCGACGACGGCGTCCAGATCGATGTCCTCCTTGTTTGCGACCCGGTCGAGCAGCCCATCGAGCAGCACCCGGCGCCCCTTGGCGTCCGGCGGTCCGACGGGGAGGACGAGATCGAACCGGCCGGGCCGGATGAACGCGGGATCCAGCGCCGAGACCGCGTTGGTCGCGCAGATCAGCAGCCGGCCCTGCACCCCGCGGAACTGCGGGATCGCCTTGAGCAGTTCGTTGACGACGGACTGGTTCTCCGGTCGGGTCTCCCGCGACTGGGCGATCTCGTCGACCTCGTCGATGAACACGACGACCCGCTCGACCCCCATGAGGTCGTTGATCGCTGACCGCAGCTCGGCGGCGARCCCACTGCCGCCGGAGGCCAGCCGTGAGGGCAGCAGCTCGACGAACGGCCATTCCAGCCGGGCGGCGACCGCCCGGGCGAAGGACGTCTTACCGGTGCCGGGCGGCCCGAACAGCAGCATCGCCGTCGGGATGACGACTCCGTACGCCTCGGCGAGCTCCCGTTCCCGAACCGGCAGCAGCAGCCGCTTCTCGATGAGCGCGCGCTCCTCCTCCATCCCGGCGAGGTTGGACCACTCGGAGGCGCTCAGCAGCGCGCCGCCCCACCGCTCGACGGTGGAGACGTCCGCCGGGCGCAGGGGAATCTGCTTGTCATAGAGTACCTGCCCGGTAGCGGTGAAGCCGCGGTTGAGGAACGCCTCCTCACCCGGCTGCCCGGGGGTGATCAGCGTGGTGATCCGCCGGCAGCCGGCGTGCAGGAGCAGGTTTTCCACGCTCTGCAACAGGCTGGAACCAATGCCGTGGTGACGCCAGGCGGGCGCGATGGCGACCGTGAGCACCCGGCCTTGGCCGCCCTCCTTGCGCCCGACCGCGGCACCGACGAGATGCTCGCCCGCGACGGCGACCACCGCGGGGGACTCGGTCTCCGGGAGTTCGTGCCGCAGCGCCAGCACGGTGTCGGTGAGGTTGATGGGCGGGCCGCCCGGGGTGCTCCTCACTTCCTCCAGCAGGCGTACTGTCGCCGCGTAGTCRACGGTCTCGTAGGGACGGATGTGCCAGATGGGCACGCTGGCTCCTTCAAGTCGGTCACCGACGGATCGTCGACTCGACAATGCCCTTCTGCTCCGCCCCGATCAGCAGGGACTGACGAAGCTTTCTGACGGGACCTTGGGACCGCCACCCCCRGCCGAAGGCAATCTCCGTGCCTGTATGTGCCCTCCCTGGGCGGGGCAGCCCCTACTCCTCCAGCCTTGCCGGCAGCTGTTCGACGAGTGACGCGAAATCGCCGGCGCTGAGAATCAGGTTGAGCATAAGGCGGGTTCCCCCGCCGGGAATACAGGGTGGCAGGGGCCGATGCGGTGTCGGTCGAGGCGCGGTCGCGGCCGGTGGACCGTTCGCTCATCACAAGGCCACGATGCGGCCGTGACACGTTGGCCTCTCCGTAAAGGGGCGGTAACATCACGTTCCTAGGGTTGCGCGTCATGAGCGAGTTGACACGACGTAATCTGTTCCGGCACGGCACGGCGGCGGGGGCCGTGGTGGTCCTGTCCGCCGAAGCGTTCAACCTGCTGGCGGCGAGCCCGGTGGGCGCGGCGACGGGAGGCTACGGGCCGCTGGTGGCCGACCCGGCCGGCAAGCTCGATCTTCCCGCCGGCTTCCATTACAAGGTGATCGCGAAGGCCGGTACCTGGGGTCAGGCGCCCTACAACGAGCCGTTTGACCGGCTCGACGATCCGGGTAGCCCGCCGTACCCGACCAAGTTCGACGGCACCGGCTCGTTTCCTGGGACGCAGGGCGGGACGATTCTGGTGCAGAACCACGAGCAGGACGCGGTGAACCCGGGCRCGCAGTTCACGCCGGTGGTGCCCAAGACCACCGGGGCCGCGGTGTACGACGGGTCGGCCACGAACGCGTTCGGTGGCACCACGAACATCGTGCTGGACGTCAACGCGAACGTGCAGCGTCGCTACGTGAGCCTGGCCGGCACGATCCGCAACTGCGCCGGCGGGGTCACCCCCTGGGGTGCGTGGCTGACGTGCGAGGAAACAGAGTCGATCATCAGTGGTGGCAAGCGGCACGGCTATGTCTTCGAGGTCGACTCGCTGGGCCGCCGCACCACCGGGGCGCCGTTGACGGCGCTGGGCCGCTTCGCGCATGAGGYGGTCGCGGTCGATCCCAAGACCAACTTCGCCTACCTCACCGAGGACGCGAGCGGCCCGAACGGCCTGCTCTACCGGTTCCGCCCGACCCGGGCGACGGGCCAGTTCGGTGACTAYGCGGCGGGCGGCTGCCTGGAGGCGCTGCAGGCCTGGACCGCGGCCGGCAACCCGATCGACGACCTTTCCCAGATCACCAAGGTCGGCACCAGCCTGACAGTGAAGTGGGTGCCGGTGCTTGCTCCCGACCCGGACGGGACCGACGCCTCGCCCTCGATCCGCAAGCAGTTCGCCTACCCGGGCCGCCCCGCCACCCTGGCGGCGGCCAGCCCCGACCGGGTGACCCGGTCGAAGAAGTTCGAGGGCGCCTTCTGGGCCCGGGACGCGGCCTGGATCAACGCCAGCTATGCCAAGAAGGCCGACCTGCCCGCCTCCGTCAGCTACCCCGCGCTGCCCCCCACCGTCCACGATGGCCAGGTGTGGAAGTACCAGCCCGCCGCCGAAACCCTGACTCTCGTCGCGCTGCTGCCGTCCCACGAGGCCGCGGACGACTACGACACGCCCGGAGTCTTCGACGGGCCCGACAACCTGTGCATCACCCCGCATGGTGGGGCGTTGTTGTGTGAGGACGGCGACGGGCTCAACTACGTCGTCGGTCTCGACCGCCAGGGCAGCCCCTTCGCCTTCGCCCAGAACAAGATCCTGTTCCAGGATGGTGCCGACAAGATCTACCGGGAGTTCGTCGGCTCCTGCTTCTCCACCAACGGCCGTTACCTGTTCGTCGCCACCCAGGACCCGGGCATCGCCTACGCCGTCACCGGCCCCTGGCACACCGTCTGATCTCACCCGAGGCCTGATCTCACCCGCGGCGGCCCGGCCGTCCGTCCCCAGGCGCGGTCGGCCAGGTCTCGCGGTCGGCCAGGTCTCGCGGTCAATGGCCCGGGCAGGCGGGGGCCGGGCAAGGGGCAAGGCGGTGCCAATCGAGGTGATCACGCACCGCCGGGCCGCGGCCCATAGCAGCGACGGCGCTCAGGCCAGCAGCGACCGGCCCAGGTGGTCGCTCGCGTCCCGGACACCGGGGAGCACGAAGAAGTAGCCGCCACCGGTCGGGCTGATGTAGTCGACGAGCGGCTCGTCGATGAGCCGGGTCTGCGTCGCCTCGAACTGCCGGATGATGTCCTGCTGGTAGCAGCAGAAGACCAGGCCCATGTCGAGGTTGCCGTTGCTGTCTGTTCCCCGGTCGTAGTTGAAGCCGCGGCGCAGGATGCGGGAGTTGTCGGTGGCCGCGGTGCGCGGGTTGGCGAGCCGGATGTGCGCGGTGAGCGGGATGGCCGTGCCCTTGGGGTCGCGGGCGTAGTTGGGAATGTCGGTCTCCGCGGTGCCGTCCAGCGGTGCCCCGGTGTCCCGTCGCCGGCCGATCATCGTTTCCTGCTCGTTGAGGGAAACCCGGTCCCAGAATTCCACCAGCATCCGGATGATGCGGACGACCTGGTAGGAGCCGCCGGTGGTCCAGCGCGGCTCGCCCGCACCGTCCACCCAGACCAGCCGGTCCATGTCGGCGGCGCTGGTCACATCGGGGTTGACGATGCCGTCCTTGAAACCGAGCAGGTTTCGCTGCGCGCCGGCTGGCCGGGGCTGGCTGTGGAAGCCGTCGATCCGCCACCGCAGTTGCATGCCGCCGCGGGTGTGCCGGGCGATGTCGCGCAGCGCGTGCAACACCGTGTCCCGGCTGTTCGCACACAGCTGCAGGCTGAGATCGCCGTGGCAGTCGGCGGGGTTCAGGTTGTCGTTCGGGAAGGTACGCATCGGCGCCAGCCGCCGGGGACGCCGGTCGGCCAGGCCGAACCGGCCGTCGAACAGGGAGGCGCCGACCCCGACCGTGACGGTAAGCGCGTCCGGGGGCACGGTCGGCCCGAGGACCCCGCTGTCCGACGGTGGGGCGACGGTGCCCAGGTCGGCCGGAGCACCGCCGGCGGTGAGGAACCGGGCCCGGGCGGTGATCGTCTTGAACAGGTCGGTGAGCGCGGCCCGGTCGTCGGCGATGACGTCGAAGGACGCGAACATGGCCGCGGCCGGCTGCGGGGTGAGGATCCCGGCCTGATGCACGCCGTGGAAGGGAACCACCTCGTCGGAGCTTCCGCTGGCGGCCGCGGCGGCCGGCGCGGCGGTGGTGAGCACCGCAGCGCCGGTTCCGGCCGCGACGGTGGTGGCGCTGCCCGCGGCCGCGGCGCCCGCGGCGAAGGCTCCGGCGAGGAAGGAGCGGCGTCCCATCCGCCCGCCGTCGGACCCGGGGCTCATCCGGTACTCCTGATCTCGAGGATGTCGGGGATCGGTGCGAGAGTCTCCAGCAGCGCGCCCAGGCTGCCGTTCAGCTTCTGCCGGTCGGCGAGTGGCAGCCGTCCCGGCGGGATCCAGGTGCCGTGTGGGTTGCCGACCCGCCGCACCAGCGCGCCGAAGGCGCCCAACTGCTGGCGGGCCGCGGTCAGCGCGGCGGGCGACCGGGTCTGCAGCACCGGCGCGATCACGGTGAGCAGTTCCCGGGTGCCGTCCACGTTTGCGCTCGCGGTCGCCAGAGCCGTGCCGCTGCCCTGATCGGCGGCGCCGGTGAGCTGGAACTGCAGCGTGTTCTCCAGCACTTCGTGGGTGCGCAGGGCCAGGTCGTTCGGATCGAATTCCTGGGTGGGGAATGCCGCCCGCAGCCCCGCTACGTCGCTGGACAACCCGACCGCCGACGCGGCCAGCGAGGCGGCCGACTCACCGTGCCACAGCCCGTACTCGATCCGGTAGAAGCCGGTGAAGTCTGGGTCGTGCACTCCGCCGGGCAGCCCGGCAGGCAGTCCGTTGATCTTGGAGTCGAAGTCCCCGAAGGTGCCGTAGGCGGCGCCCAGGCGCTCGTAGTCGAGGTGGGCGGGCAGCCAGTCCCGGCGGGCCGCGTCCAGGTCGCCGTGTTCCACGTCCGCGCGCAGCGTGTCGACGCTGCCCTGCAACGTCACCAGGCCGACGGCGACGAAGGCGCGGTAGCCGCGCAGCGGGCCGCTCATGGTCTCTGCCGTCACGGGGAGGATGGAGGCGGCCCCGCTGGCCGCGCCCGCCACCCGTTGACTCGCGGACAGCAGCCGCTTACCGCCGTCCGGCAGGCATTCCCAGGCATAGGTGCCCCCGCCGATGGTGGCCGACAGGGTTCGGGTGGTTCCGGGCGCCAGCAGTTCGATCTCCGCATGGATGGCACCGGTCGCCGGGTCGATGAGGCGGACCTCCGCCGTTTGGGCGCTGCTGTTGTGGACGGTGAACGTCTGCCTGCCCGACCGGGGCGCCGCCCAGCCTGCCGCGCAGGAGCCGCCGGTCACCTCGATCGTCCCGCCGCTGCCGCCGCTGGACGACGGGCCGAGCGCGAGGATCGTGGCGCCGGCGGCGAGGGCCGGCACCGCGACGATGGCGGCCGGCAGCGCCCACCGCGGCAGCCGGTGGCCAGCCGACGCCCCCGTCGGGGCCGGCGGGGGCGTCAGGGGCGTCGGGGCCGGCGTGCGATCGGAACTCTTGGCGGCGGGGACGGCGGCCGGTTCTCCTGGCTGGGCTGGCTGTGCTGGCTGTGCTGGTTGGGGGGCGCGGGTGCCGCGGACGAACAGGGCCAGTACCACCACCAGGTAGGCCAGGTAGCCGGTGACCTGCAGCGCCGTCATCCGCGGAGTGATGTTGAAGACGCCCTCGACGAGCCTGGCGTACCAGGAACTCGGGTCGAAGGTGGTCCGCAGGTCGAACAGGACCGTGTCGAAGCCGGGGAGGGCACCRGCCTCCTGGAGGTCGCGCAGACCGTACCCGGCGACACCCGACGCGACGACGATGAGCCCGATGCCGGTGAACGTGAAGAACTTGGTCAGGTTGATCTTCACGGCGCGGTAGTACATCCCCACGCACAGCCCGGCGGCGATGAGGAGCCCGGCCGCGGCGCCGATCAACGGACCGGCCGACTCGCTGGCGCCGCGGGTGGTCGTCCAGATGAACAGGGAGGTCTCCACACCCTCCCGGGCCACCGCCAGGAAAGCGGTCAGGATCAGCACGCCGGGCCCGAGTGCCAGCGCGGCGGTGACCTTGCCCTTGATCTCGCCGGACAGGGCGCGGGCCGACCGCCGCATCCAGAAGATCATAACGGTGACGAAACCGACCGCTACGAGGCTGAGGCTCCCGCTGAACACCTCCTGCGCCGCCGTGGACATGGACGCGGCGGCAAATGTCAGCACGGCGCCGAAGCTCGCCGACAGGGCGATGGCGGCGAGCACGCCCGTCCACACCAGCGGCAGGCGGGAGCGTTCGTCGGCGCGGACGAGCGTCGCGACCAGGATCGAGACGATCAAGCCTGCCTCGAGGCCCTCGCGCAGCCCGATGAGCAGGTTCGGGAGCACATCACCCCACACGTCCGATTCCTTTCGGTCCGCCGCGTAGCCGGCTTCACGGAACGTACCAGAGACGGAGGTTAGCCTAACCTGCTTTAGGTGAACCTTACTTAGGATTATGGATCAGTAACTGGCAACCGGCGGGGTGGGCATGATCGTCGGGATCGGTTGTGCTCGCCTGGGTAGAAGCTCACTGCGGGTGGCTCTGTCCGCACCTCGCAAACAGTCGTGGCGCGGAGAGCCCAGGAGAGCCCAGGGCACGCTGAGCCCAGCTGGAAAGGGGTTCACCGRCATGGTCAAGATCTCGGCCCCCTTCGCGGCAGAGATCGATCTCGGTCAGCTCCGGTACCCATCCTTCGCCGGTGGTCCGGAGGTCCGGCGGTCTACGAAGGAGTGCCGAGTGCGACGGGCCGGGGCGCTGGCTCCTGGCCGCCCAGGGCGTCAGGCGGCGATGGGCGCGACGGTCGGCCGGGCCAGCACCAGGTAGTCCGAGACGGACAGGGCGACGGACAGGTCGAGCCGTCCGGCGTTGAAGTAGATCTCGTCGTGGATAAGCAGGCCTTCGTCGACGATGAGGTCCAGCTCGGGGGAGAAGACGAACGGGGTGATGGATCCGCTGACGCTGCCCGCCAGACGTTCGGCGACCTCACGGGCGGCGAACGAGGCCTCTCGGCCGCCATACCGGTCGGCCAGCGCGTTCAGGTCGACCCGACGGTCACCGGGGACCACGGCGAGCACGTAGCGCCGGGAACGCCTGCCCGTTGCCACCCGCACCACGAGGGACTTGGCGGCCTGCTGGAGGGGGTGGCCACGCAGCCGGCTGGCGACGTCGGTGTGACCCTCGGGCGGATGCGGGATCATCCGGTAGGACACCGAGCCGGACTCGAACAGATCGGTCAACCGCCGGAAGACGTCTCGGTCGTCACGCATCCGCCCCACTCCAAGKGCGAGTGACGGCAGGTCGGGGGTGGCTCGGACGACAAAGCATTGCGCCTCCGCGGTCAGAGATGGTGAACGGACAGCCGACAGTTACCCGACGGCGCGCATGGCATGGCGCCAGGTCGACCGGGTACACGATTGCGCACGGCCCTTTCAACGCACAACGTTCTGCCTCGATCACTTCGTTGATGGACGCCCGGCTGCCGGCGTGCGGTGGAACGCACTCTTCGCCTTCCGGCCAATCCTCGGCGTTGAGCAGCAGTGGATGGKGTATTCCCGGGGAGCCCGGCCAGGCAGAGCACCGCTTGGCCGGGGCTAATCCGCGGTTTTCAAGCTTACGCCGGGGCCGGTGCGGCGCGAACACCCGACTCCGGCGACAACACGCGTGTTCAACTGCGCCACCGCTGCAGTCGAACATCCTGGTGTTTACCTGGGAACCTTGACGAGACACGACTCGAAAGTCCCACTCGTGATGGGCGGTGCCCGGCTCGCCGTACTCTCCGAGAGTCGCTATGAGGTATGAGCCGTTTGTGAAGGCACCAATAGTGACACCCGGCGGTCCCTGCCGGAGCGGCCTTCGTGTCCTCGGTGCCATCTACAGTACAGTCGGCTGGGTTGACCGGCTGGGAGGTGGCCTGAGGTCCGCGCCCTCGCTGTCAGGCGAGGAGGTCGAGGAGTTCGGTGAGTGAGTCGATGATGTGGTCGGGCCCTGCTGTGTGCAGGGTGCGGGTGTAGCCGTTGGTGATGGCGACGGTCTGGTAGCCGGTCGGCGGGGTTGCTGCGGGTGTGGCGGCTGTTGTCGACGACGTAGTGGGTGCGGACCGGCCGCTGATCCGGGACTGGCTGAACCCCTCGATGGAGGAGGCTAGGCGGTCCTGGCTGACATGGTCCCATTTGCGCATGAGCAGGAACGCGGCGTCGAAGTCCCGGCCGCGCAGGGCGTCGGCCGTGTCGTCGCGGTACAGAAGCTCGGCGGAGACGGTGTAACGCTGCCAGGCGGATTCGGGATCAGCGGTCATTCATCGCTCTTCGGCAGGCGGCAGATCGGGACAAGCCGCGTGAGCGGATCAGCACGGTGAGCATAGCCGGGGGATGTCGTCTCGGCATCACAAGTCCGGATCGAGCGGTCAAGCGGCGCCGGACAGGCGCTGACCTGGGCATGTCGCCGGGACGGCGGCGGCGCCGGAATGCCGTCGACCCGGGACGCCGTCGATCCGTGCCGCCGTCGATCCGTGCCGCCTCGGCATTCCGTGGTCGTCCACTTCCGGTGAGTCTTGTTCTTGGGCTCCTCTCCGCGGCCAGACGAGCGGACGCATGCCACCCGGCGGTAGCCGTTAGGCTGTACGTCGTCGATGTCCTCCACGCTGTGAGACGTCCTCCACGCTGTGAGACGCTGGGGGGGATCGATCCAGGGGGCGGTAGCTCAGCCGGTTAGAGCAGCGGACTCATAATCCGTCGGTCGTGGGTTCGAGCCCCACCCGCCCCACCAGAACCCTTGCAGCACAGGCGATTCTCGCGCAGCAGTCGATTTTCCTGCAAGGTCATCCCGTACTTATCCCGTACTTTGAGTGGATCAGTCGACGTCTTTCGATCTTTGTCGTTGCTGGTTTCCGGCCGTCTTCCACTCGGTCTCCGGACGCCGGCCGGACGGGTCGACCTGACGGGGAACATGATGCACGTCATGTTCCCCGTCAGGTCGCCCGGTACGAGGGACGCTGGCCGGGCGGCGTGGGGCGCACAGGTTTACTCGTGAGTCTGGTTACCGCAGGTAGTCAGCCAGGTCGTGACGTCCTGTTCGCGGTAGCGGACGTGCCGCCCGACCTTGAGGGACGGCGGTCCGTCGCCGGTGGTGCGCCAYTTGTAGATGGTGTTGACGGGGACACCGAGGTAACGGGCAAGGTCGTGCACGGTCCACAGGGGTGCACGCGCGGGTGTCTGCTMAGGCATCGTCGTCTCCGCCGCGGGTGGTCGGGGTTAGGGTCGCGCGGTGGGATGGGGGTCCGTGTCCGCTCCGGCTGTGTGCATCGATGTCGGGGGTTGTGCCCCGTCCGGCGTAGYGCCAGGTGCTGAGGATGGTGGTGCGGGGGTCGTTGTCGGGGCGGCTGAAGGCGTCGCCGACCRGACGGCCTGCCAGGACGGCGCCGATGGTGCGTGCCCAGGTGCGGCGTGCGGCGCGCAGTGTGCCGAAGGTGGTGGAGTACCGGCGGCTCTYGGAAATCCAGTGTCCGCCCCAGCCGAACGCGTGGGACCAGCGGATCAGAGCGGGGAGACGGCCGGGTTGCCGTCCGGTGGCTTCGTCGAGTGCCGCGGTGAAGTCCTCGTCCTGGCCGAGCTGCCAGCAGGTTTCCACCATCCGCCGGGCGTGGGGGTTGAGGGGGATGCGGGCGAGATGCCCGAGGCTACGTACGGGCCGGTCGAGCAGGCCGCCGGCGGTGACACTCTTGGTGAGGTACTTGGCGAGGTAGTTTGCGATCTTCCCGCTTGTGGCGGGTCCGTCCAGGGTGATGGGGCGTAGGTCATGCTGGTCACCCCAGCGCACGAGGGTCACGCCGCCGGGGTGGTTCGGGTCGGGAGCAGGTATGGCCACTTCCCCGAGGACTGTGCGCAGGCAGTGGGCGACAAGCTTTGTTGTCGCCCACGCGGGTGGTGCCACGAGGTCATTCGGGTTCTCGCCGCGCCCGTCGATCCGGATGACGGCGTGTAGGTGGACCAGGCCGCGGGCCTGCATTTCCGCTGCCTTCACGCAGGTGATCCGTATGACGCGGCGCAGACCGGCCACCGTCAACCCCGCCGCCGCCGCGACCGCCGATTCCATTCGATCCCGGGTGACCTTCCATAGCATCGGCGCGAGACTGTTCCACGTAACCGCGCCCGGATAGTCGAAGCAGTCCGGGCACAGCGGTGTTCCGARCAACCGATCCCCGTCCCGGTGCCGGGCGTGGCAGCCCGCCGGCCGTCCATGCGGGCATTCGCCCCGCCGAGGCCGGCACGCCCGCGCCTCGCCCCGCTTCCCTTTGCTGCGGCGGGAGTGCACCGCGCCGAAACTCGGGGCGGTCAACGTCACGAACAGCGCCGGATGACCGCTGACCGTGTCGGGCACGCTCGTGCCACCGGCCAGCCCKGACAGCACGATCCGCCGGGCGTCTCGCTGGTAGAGCTTGGAGYAGGAGGGGCAGACGGAAGCGCGCCGGTTGTTGCACCGCACGTGTACCACCCCGCCCGGCTGTCCGGCTGAGGAGAACGCCCGACGTACCTCCCCGGTCGTGATGTCCACATGATCGGTGTGGCCAGCGAGGCGGATGGGGTGTGTGCAGCCCCCGGCCACCGTCCCTTCACCCGGTTTGGTCACGGTATCGATAGGGCGTGTCACTGTGGGTGGCTCCTTGTGGGCAGGGTCGAGCCGCCCGACGCCGGCAGCGGTGTCCGGGGGGGCACGACGAAGGAGAAAAAGGGGAAGGGTGCCGGGCGGCCGGGGTCCTGGCCGGTGGGTGATTTAGCCGGGTTCGCCGGGGAAGTGGGCTTCCCAGGCCCGCCAGGCGGCTTCGGCTTCGGGACTGCCGTCGTCCGCGTCGATCGACGGGGGTGCGGGGGGTAGAGCGGGGGGTGGAGGTGACCGCCAGCCGCGGAGCGGGATCGTCGGATCGTCTTCCTCCCCGGCTTTCCCGCCGCCTTGGACGCTGCCGGGTGCCCCCGGTCGGGTGCGGCCTACCGGGGGCGGGGGGAAAGCGGTCAGGTCGGGGGTCCAGCCCTGCCCGGCGGTGGTGGGCGGTAGCGCGGCCGGTCGGACGGGCGGGGTTGCCGGGCGGTGCGTCGGGGGCTGCGCGGCGGGTTGGGTGTGGTGCGCGGCCATGGTGCGGATGTCGTCGTCAGCCAGCCAGCCGGCCCGTACCCGGACGGGGGTGGGGTCGCCGTCGACGAGGACGTAGCCGACACCGGGCAGGGCGCGGGGGATGCGTTCGCACCGTGCGCCGCGGTCATGCGCGCCGTTGCCGAGGACCATGTCGGCTTGGTCGGCTTCGGTCATCCGCAGCGCGATGCGCACGGGGAACAGGTCTCGTAGCGGCAGTACCTCTTTCCGGGGGTCTTGGACCGCGCCGACCACGACGACCCCGGGGGCGCGTCCCTGGGAGAGCAGCAGGGACAGGGATGYCGCGATCTGCTTTTTCAGCTTCGGGTTCGCGACATATGCGGTGAGGCTGGCGATTTCGTCGACCAGGACGATGATCAGCGGATCATCGGTGGACGGTTTGTGCAGCCGGGAGACCCCGCGTAGCCGGCCGGTGCGCCGGTTCATCACCCGGACCGCGTCCGCGAGTAGATCCGCGATCGATGGGGTGTCGACCGCGAAGCGGTGAAACAGCGGCTCGCCGAACGCTAACTCCATGCCACCTTTGGGATCACAGGCCCAGATTTCAACCAGGCCGCCACGGATCGCCGGGGCCAACGCCCGGATCGTCGACCACAACACCGATCCTTTGCCCGCGCCGGTCGCACCGGYGACGAGGACATGCGAGCCGCGCAGGGGCAGCAGCCAGGCCGTGCCGTCTTCCCGGGCGCCGATGGGCAGCCGGTCGAGATCACCAGGATCGCCGGGGGGAAGCAGGTCCGCGCGGATCGGTCGGCCCAGGACTTCCCGGTGCACCAGGACCGCGCCGACCCGGTCGGCGCGGGCAAGGTTCGGGGAGATCCGCAGTTCCCGGAGTTTTAACGTGGCGGTCAGCCGGGGTGCGGCCTGCTGGAGGTCGTCCACGGACTGTCCGGGGGCGAGGGTGATCCGCAGATGCCAGCCGGCCGCACCGCGCCAGGCCCGGCGAATCCGTGGTGTTCGCAGCACGGTGTGCCTCGTGGTTTCCAGGCCGCAGGCCCGGCAGGCCGCCGCCCACCGTCGGCGTAGCCGCCCGCCGAGCAGCCAGCCGAGAACGGCAGCGCGCAGCCGCGGCACTCCGGCGACGACGAGCACCAGGCCGACGAGCAGCCCCCGCCCGCCGACCGGCCCGAGGGCATCGACCGCCCGCCGGTAGATCAGCAGCGCGAGGACAACGGCGAGCGCTTCCCGCCACCACGAGGCGACGTAGCGCAGCCCGTAGCGCAGCAGCAGTTCAGGGACGGACGGCCGTAACGCCAACCGAAATTGATCTTTTCTGATTCGGCCCTGCCGGACCCGCAGCACTGCCATGACAACCGTCCCTCACTGAACCGGCGCAAGGAGCAGCCCCGGGGACGGCGGCACCGGGTCAGGGATGCCGCCCCCGGCAGACCGTCAGCTCTTCGACGCCGGGGCCGGGTTCGGGGTGGGAAGCGGACGGATCGCCTGTGCGCTCCAGGAGATCCCGTGCCGCTCGCCGATCGCCCACTGCGTACCGATCAGGCCGACCAGGGTGACCGGCATCCCGACCTGCACCCGCGGTGCCTCACCCGCCACCTTCACCTTGATCACAGATGCGGTGCCGTCGTAGGTGACCGCGACCTGCACCCCGTAGACCGGCAGGCCGTCACGGTTCGCCTTCTGCTTGCCGTCCAGATCCGTTTCCGGCATCGCGCCGCTGACCGCGACGACGTTTTCCAACAGCGATTCGTTCACCGGGATAGCGCGCATGACATCTCCTTATGCAACGGGGAATAGCCGAAGGACAGGGAATAGGACGCTTGCATGGTCGTGGTGCACGGGTCAGCCGCGGTCACCAACACCGGCGTGGGAGTAGACGCGGACCGGTCCATCAATGCGATAGCTAGGGACGTGGCGAGGGACAGGAAGAACAGTCCCGCCGTCCAGAGCACCAGCGCGGCGACAAGCAGCCGCCCATGCCGCCGGTCGACCGCGCCAGGACGTGCCATCAGCGGATCACCCGGGAAGCCAGCCAGAACACCGCGGCAACGATCATCCCGACCAGGACGACAGGCACCAGGGCAGACACGTTGGAGAACAGAAACAGGCCCAGGTACAGCACCCAGAAGAAGACCACTATCCGCCAAAACCCGTAGGATGTGCGGACGTAGTAGCGGGGCATAGTAAATCAGCCTCCACACAGAGAAGATCAGGCGAGGGKCGGGAAACGCGGACCGCGTTCCGTGTTCCTCACTCTGCCCGCCGCAGCGGCCACGCGAAAGGCACTGAACCCGGTATTTCCACGGAATCTGCACGGACTATCCCCGGCAGCGGACACGGAGCCGGCCCGGAGCGGAACCGGAGTCCACACGGATCATCCACGGTGCCCGGGATGCGCTGTGCACGGATCAGCCCCGGAGGTGCGATCACAAGCCCGGCCAAACACCCACGCAAACCAGCAGCGTGACCGGCCTGTCACGGGCCATCATCGGGACGGGCTCAGCCCGGAGCAAACACGGACACAACCCGGAGTATCCGCGGAGCCGACCCGGAGTCGGCATCGACAGGAAGGAACGAACGCCGATGACGGCCCCCCACGAACCGGATCGCGTTGACCTGCTTCGCACCCTGCTCGATGGCTGCTTCAAGGTCGGTGTCCGCCATCCCGCCGACCTTGCCAGCTATCCCGAGGCACGGCCCATGCTGGACATGCTCAGCCCCCCGCACCCCGGCCTCAGCGAGCACCGGCGTGCCCTCGCCGCACACCGGATGATCCTCACGGCCGTGTAGGCACTCGGCAGCCCCCGCGGTGACGCCGCCGCCGCCCTACTCGGTCTTGTTCCCGGCCGGTCCGGTACCGCCGCCACACGCACCGCCCGCCGCGACGAGGCCGCCGCCCACTACGGCGGCATCTCKGCCGACTGGTTCCAACGCCGCCACGAAGCAGGCGTCACGCTCGCCCTGGCGATGGAGCTAGACCAGCAGCTACGCGGCCAGGAGGGCACGACCCGCACCGACCCGCAGCGCCGCAGCCGCGCCATGACCCCACCCCCACCCGCCGCCAGCTTCCAGCCTCGCCCGACACCGACGAAGACCCCGACCGGCCAGCCCTGACCATGCCCCAGCCTGCCACGGCGCTTCGTATCGACGACCCCACCCACATCGGGGTCTACCGTCTGCGCGGCCGGTTAGGGGTCGGGGGGATGGGCGTGGTCTACCTCGCCGAGGACCCGCACCATCATCCGGTCGCCGTGAAGGTGATCCGCGTAGAGTTCGCCGCCGACCCGGAGTTTCGCGCCCGGTTCCGCCACGAAGCGGAAGCCGCCCGGCGGGTGCCGCGGTTCTGCACCGCCGCCTTCCTCGACGCCGACCCCAACGCCGAACGGCCCTACCTGGTCACCGACTACGTGCCCGGCCCGACCCTCGCCCAGGCCGCCCGCCGCCCGTTACGCGGCGCCGAGCTGGAACAGGTTGCGGTCCACATCGCAGTGGCGTTGACGGTCATCCACGGCGCCGGAGTCGTCCACCGCGACCTCAAACCGTCGAACGTCATACTCTCGCCCACGGGCGCTCGCGTCATCGACTTCGGCATCGCCCGCGCCCACGGCATGACCATGTTCCACATCGACGAGCAGATCGGCACCCCCGCCTACACGGCCCCCGAAAACATCGACGGCGCCCCACCCGATCCGGCCGCCGACATCTTCGCCTGGGGCGGTGTCGTCCTCTACGCCGCGACCGGCCAACCCCCCTTCGGGGACCGATCATCCGAACTACTCCTGCACCGCATCCGGTACGACCATCCCACCCACCTAAACCAGCTTCACGGCCGACTACACGACACCGTCACCGCCGCCATGGCCAAAGCCCCCGAGCAGCGGCCGACCGCCGAGCAGCTATACCGGATGCTCACCAGCACCCAACCMCCAACACCGCCCCCCGCCGCACCCACCCGGCACGGCAGGCAGGGACCGCAGCCCGCCCCACCACCACCGGCAATCCCCCCGCACTACGCCCGGCCCATACCGCCGGCTCGCCGAACCCGGATCACGATCCTCGCCACCGCGACCGCCGTGGTCCTCGCCGCCGCTGTCCTGCTCATCACGGACCGCCCCCGGCACACCCCGACCACGGCGAACCGCCCCGACCGGCACGGCGCCGCCGCGATCCTCGCCGACCAGGCCACCACCGATGATCCGGATCTCGCGGTCCGTCTCGCCGTCGCCGCCTACCGGCTCAACCCCGACCCGGCCGCGCGCATCGCCCTGCTGGCCGCCGCCGCCCGAGGTCTGCCCCCGCTGGCAACGTTCCGCCACAGCGGCAAAATCCTGTCCGTCGCCATCAGCCCGGACGGGCACACCCTCGCCACCGGCAGCGCCGACCACACCGCACGCCTGTGGAACCCCACCCACCCCGACCAGCCGGTAGCCACCCTGGGCCACGACGACGGGGTGAACCACGTGGCGTTCAACCCCGCCGGCACCCTGCTCGCCACCACCAGCGACGACACCACCATCCGCCTGTGGAACATCACCGACCCCCACCACCCCGACCAGGTCAACACCCTCACCCTGCACACGGGCGGAACCCCCTACGGCGCCGCGTTCAACCCCGCCGGCACCCTGCTCGCGATCAGCACCTCCACCGGCGCCGTGCTCCTAATCGACATCACCGACCCCCGCGCCACCTCCACCCTCGCCACATTCACCCCCCACAGCTACATCGCCGGAAACGTGGCGTTCAGCCCCGACGGCCACACCCTTGCGACGGCCAGCCTTGACGGCACCGCCCGCCTATGGGACGTCACCGACCCGCGCACCCCCCGACCATTGGCCACCCTCGCCCCCGGCCCCACCTTCGACGCCACCTTCAGCCCCGACGGCACGATGCTCGCCACCGCCCAGCAGGACGGCACCACCCTCCTGTGGACCCTCACCACCCCCACCCAGCCGCAGCCCGCCGCCACCATCCCCGAAACCGGCATGACCACCACCGCCGTCTTCGCCCCCGACGGCACGACGCTGGCCACCGCCAGCACCGACGGCACCGCCCACCTGTGGGATCTCACCAACCCGCGCACCCCCCGCCCGCTGGCCACCCTCACCGGCCACACCGGACCCGTGGAAACCCTCGCCTTCGACGGGACGATGCTCGCCACCGCCGGTGACGACACCACCGCCCGCCTGTGGGATCTCAACCCCACCAGCCTCACCCGCCGCGCCTGCACCACCCCCACCGGCCGACTCAGCGAAGACGAATGGCACCGCTACCTCCCCACCTTCCCCTACCAACCCCCCTGCCCCTAACCCCACCAACCCGCCCGGAACAGGCCGC
Organism: Frankia sp. CcI156; assembly: GCF_001983015.1. Classification (NCBI taxonomy): domain Bacteria; kingdom Bacillati; phylum Actinomycetota; class Actinomycetes; order Frankiales; family Frankiaceae; genus Frankia; species Frankia sp. CcI156. Next base: position 1,374 of record NZ_MOMD01000050.1, on the reverse strand, counting down.
CTACCCCACCCGGCAGGGAAAGACCCCGGGACCGGCGGCAGTCGGGGACGACAGCGCGCGGCCCGGGGTCGCTCGAAGGATGGGAGGACCCCGCCCGGTGTTGGGGGGCAGGGCAGGGTCCTCCCCGCAGTGACAGGCAGGCGGACCTCTACCCGTCACAGATCTGTGGGTCACCGGGACCAGCACGCCCGCGGCAGGTCGACCACGCCGAGAAGCAGGCGGACAGCCACAGCAGGCCTACRAGGATCAAGACCGGCGGGGAACCCGCAACGGGCCGGTACTACCCGCCCGGGCCGCCTGGCTCCCTTGGGGTGGTGGCCGCAGAGCCATCGTCACCCCTGCCGCCCGGGGCGCGATGCCGTTCATGCAGCCTGTCGAGAAGCGCGACTTCCCGGTTGAAAGCATCCACGTCACGGGTGAGACCCGGCAGGTCCAACCGGGTATCCGCCAGCACCTGATGGTACCGCCCGTCCCGCAAACCGTGCGCGAGTAGATACACTACGGCGTCCGCGAGGGGATGCCGCATGTTATGCGCGGCGGACCCGGCGAGAAGTTCCACCGTCCGGCCGACCACCAGCCCGATCAGGTCCGCGTTCCGCCCGGGATGCTCCGCTCGGATACGGGCGGTCAACGCCAACTCCAGCCGGGCCACGAAGGACTCATCAAGCCCGGACCCCTTGTCGGACTCAGGCCGGTCGGTGCCGTTCACAGCCGGTCCCCCGCTGTCAAGGCCGCGTACCGGGACAGCGACATCACTTCCCACATCGTGTGTTCCACCCACCGGCCACCGCCGYCCAGCAGGCGAACCCGATGCGACACCGGCATCAGCCCGCCACCCCCGAACTCCTCGGGTCGCAGCGCACAGCCGACCGTGACCACCGGCATGTCCACCCCGGCCGCCACCCGGTCCCCGTGGATGTACCGGCCGAGCAGAAACGCCAGCCGGGTRYTSCCCGGCGGGCAGGTCCGGGGGTGCGCCGTCACCGTGGCCACCCCGTCCTGTGCCGTGGCCGCCACCGCCGCGGGCAGCAACGGCCCGTCCTCCACCGGCCGGACCCTCACCTGCACAGCGCGGTTACAGTCCACCTCCAGCACCGGCCCGGCCAGAAGCAGCCCGTCGCCACCGGGGAGCTCCACGTCTGGAACGTTGCCGGCCTGCACCTCCCACAGCCGGGTCACCGTGTCTCCCGCCCCGGCCGGGCGCCACCGTGGAGCAGACAGCCCAGCCGTGGTGCCGGCCCGTCCGGCAGCACCCCCCAGCGGGTTGCCGTGCACGAGGTCCGCCCGATCGTCCACGTCACCCGTACCAGCAGGTCTTCCACCAGAATGGGCAGTTCCACCACCGGTTCCCCGGCCCGGGCATGCGCCCACCGG
>NZ_MOMD01000049.1:0-59712 GCF_001983015.1 Frankia sp. CcI156 | reverse complement strand
GTTCGGGTGATTGTCGTGGTGGTGTCCCGGGCGGGGCGCGACTCGCGGTCGTCCGTCTCCCCCGGGCGGGCCAGCCGAACCGGATGCCCGGTCGGCTCGGCTGATGCGATCGGAGCTTCGGGTATCGCGCTGTTCTTGTCGAAGCGGTGCCCGCGTGATGCGGCGGCACGGTTTCCGAGGGCGCGGGGCGGCTGTAGCACGGTCATCGGATGACACCTCTCCGGGGCAGGGTTTCGGTCTCCGGGTGAGCTGGTCGGTTCTGACGGTGTGGTGTGGCTGTGCCGTGGCGAGGGTGGGTTCTGCGGGCACCCGCCCCGGGTGAGGGGCGGTAGCCCGTCGTTGCGATCTGGGCTGGTCAGGGCGATTTCGTAATCCGGCCCGGTTCCCGGCCTGGTTTCGGGCGCGGTTCCGTCCGGAACACCGTGCATTACCACGAAGGCGGCACATGTGCTCAGTCGAGCAGCTGAACGGACTAGCTGAATGATAATACGCGCGCCATTGAGGTCCGGTGTCCGACGTGAACGAAGCGTGGTCTCTCGGGGGATTGTTCCGGATGGCGCGCGGTGCACTACCCGTTCGCCGCGCGTTCCGGCGCATTGGCCGCGTTCCGGTGCATCGGCAATGAAGCTCTGGTGGTCCGAGTGTGGTCGGGGGAATGGGCGTAGGCTTAAGGGCCAATTTAAGACACTTATACCGTTGTATGTAATATGCCTGCTTCGGTGAGCCGCCGTCGGAGGCCGCCGTCGGAGGCCGCCGTCTGCCGTGCTCCGGGCTGATCGTGYCTCCCAGCGGTCGTACGACGGTCGTACGGTGAACGGGTGAGCCTGTTCGACGCCGATCTCTCCGATGGTGCCGGGGCTGGTGCCGGGGCGTCCGACGCGTCGGAGGCCGGGACGGCGTCCCGCTCCGCCTCGGGGTTCGCCRCTCTCCGGGATCGGCGTGGCGGCGGTCCGGGGGTGGACCGCGYGGCTCCGCTCGCCGCCCGGCTGCGGCCACGGACCCTGGACGAGGTCGTGGGCCAGCGGCATCTACTCGGGCCGGGAAGCCCGCTGCGCCGGCTGGTCGAGGGGGGCGCAACCACCTCGGTCGTGCTGTGGGGACCGCCCGGCACCGGCAAGACCACGCTGGCGCACATCGTGTCGAGGGCGACCGGGCGACGCTTTCGGGAGTTGTCCGCGGTCACCGCCGGCGTGAAGGATGTCCGCGCCGTCATCGACGAGGCTCGCGAGACGCTGTCAACGTCCGGTGCGCGCACGGTGCTGTTCATCGACGAGGTGCACCGGTTCACCCGGACGCAGCAGGACGCGCTGCTGCCCTCGGTCGAGCGCGGCTGGGTCACTCTGGTCGCCGCCACCACCGAGAACCCCTTCTTCTCCGTGGTCAGCCCCCTGCTGTCCCGGTCGTTGCTGCTGACGCTGGAGCCGCTGACCGACGACGACATCCGCGGGGTGCTGACCCGGGCGCTGCGCGACCCGCGTGGGTACGACGGGCGGCTGTCGGTGTCCGACGAGGCCCGCGAGCACGTGGTCCGCCTTGCCGGAGGTGACGCCCGCCGGGCCCTCACCACCCTGGAGGCCGGGGCCGAGGCGCTGCTCGAAGCCCATGAGTGCGAGTCCGGACCGGGTGGGAAGGCCGGAGCGGGTGCCGATGCCGGGGCAGACGCCGAGGCGTTCGTCAACCCGCGGCCACGGCTCGATCTCGACCTGCTGGAGCGGGCCGTCAACCGAGCCGCAGTGCGCTACGACCGGTCCGGGGACCAGCACTACGACGTGATCAGTGCCTTCATCAAGTCGATGCGGGGCGGCGACGTCGACGCGGCCCTCCACTACCTCGCGCGGATGCTGGAGGCCGGCGAGGATCCCCGGTTCGTCGCCCGGAGGATGATCATCCTTGCCAGTGAGGATATTGGCATGGCCGATCCGGGCGCGCTCGGTGTCGCGGTCGCGGCCAGTCAGGCGCTGGAGTTCGTTGGCCTGCCCGAGGCCCGCCTGGCGCTCGCGCAGGCGGTCATCCACCTGGCGCTGGCGCCCAAGTCGAACGCGGTGATCCGGGCGATCGACGCCGCCACCTCGGATGTTCGTGCCGGGCGGGCCGGACCGGTGCCCGCGCATCTGCGCGACGCCCACTACCGCGGCGCGCGGCGGGTCGGCCACGGCGCGGGCTACCGGTACCCGCACGAGGCCCCCGGCAACGTCGTGCGTCAGCAGTACCCGCCGGACGGGCTGACCTCGACCGACTACTACCAGCCGAGCGGTAACGGCTTCGAGCGCCGCGCGGCCGATCGGGTCCATGAGCTGCGTGGCGTCGTGCGCGGTGACCCACCGCCGTCCCCGGGCTCGTCCCCACCGCCCTCCCCACCGCCCTCCYCGCCGTCCTGACTCCTCTCGTGGGGGCTACCCGTGGCCCCGGTAGCCGTCTCGGTAAGGTCACTCCAGGAGCGTCGGCTGGGTGKCGCCCGCGGCACGGCGGATCGAATCGGGTGGGGTGGGACCGGCCCAACGACGATGGAGGCAGGAGCACATATGTCCGGTGGTGCGGTCGCGGGCCTGATCGCGTCGGGCGCGTTCGCGGTGCTCGTCCTCTTCGGCTGTTACGTCCTGCTCAAGCTCGGTAAGATCTTCGATGAGGCCGCGGCCCGGGTACGTCAGACCGGTCTCGCCCTCGACGAGGRAACCGCCCGGGTCAGGCAGGCCGGCGCGACGGTCGACGAGGTCAATCTGGCGCTCTCGCATGTCAACAAGGAACTCGACCGGGTCGACGCGATCACGGCGAACGTGCAGTCGATCACGACCAACGTCTCCTCGCTGACGTCGTTGTTCGCGGCGACGCTCGGCGGCCCGATGGTGCGCGTCGCGGCGTTCAGCTACGGCGTGCGCAAGGCGGCGGCCAAGCGGACCCGCTCGGAGGTCGAGTCCCGGGTGACGGCCCAGATGAAGGCCGAGAAGGCGGCGCGGCGGCCGGCCGGGCGCGGCGGCCCGCAGCCCGCGGGCGAGAAGACCCCGTCGGTGTCCACGGCCGCCGGCGCGGCGGGCGGGCGTCGGGGAGGCCGGTAGATGTCGAGGATCTTCTATCTCGCTTTCGGGGCGGCGGCCGGCGTCGTGGTGGTGCGCCAGGTGGCTAAGGCCGCAGCCTCCCTGACACCGACGAGTCTGGCCGGCTCTCTCGTACAGTCGGTACAGGAGTTCCTCGCGGACGTGCGCGAGGCCGCGGCCGAGCGGGAGGAGGAGATCCGTGTCGCGCTCGGCCTCGACGGTGATCCGGACGAAGCGGATCGAGGCGACGAAGCGGATCGAGGCGACGCGGTCGGGGCTGCCCCGCCCCGGGACGCCGCGGCGCGGGTCGCCGGCTCCGGCGCGCCGCGTTACCCCGCTGACCTCGACGACGCCGAACGCACGATGCGGCTCGTCCCCGGCGCCCGGCGGCCCTGAGGACTCCCTTGCCCGCGGGCCGGGGGCACCCGCCCTCACCGCAGCCCGGAAGGCGCGCCCGACCACAGCACGCCACCCCGGGATGTCGAACCTCTTCCCACGAGTCTGGACGACGTGAACCCGATGGACACGGCCGAGATCCGTAGCCGCTTTCTCAACCACTTCGCCCGGCGCGGGCACACCGTCGTCCCGAGCGCCTCACTGGTGGCCCAGGATCCGACGTTGCTGCTGGTCAACGCCGGCATGGTGCCTTTCAAGCCCTATTTTCTCGGGGATCTCCCGGCGCCGTGGCCGCGGGCGGCCAGCGTGCAGAAATGTGTCCGGACGGTCGACATCGAGAATGTCGGGCACACCGCGCGGCACGCCTCCTTCTTCCAGATGTGCGGCAACTTCTCGTTCGGCGACTATTTCAAGGCCGAGGCGATCCCGTTCGCCTTCGAGCTGCTCACCGAAGGGTTCGGCTTCAAGGCCGACGACCTGTGGGCGACGGTCTACCTCGACGACGACGAGGCCGAGGGGATCTGGCGCAAGCTGCTGCCCGCCGAGCGCATCCAGCGCCGCGGCAAGGAGGACAACTTCTGGTCGATGGGCGTGCCCGGGCCGTGCGGGCCGTGCAGCGAGATCTACTTCGACCGCGGCTGCGCCTATGGCCGTGAGGGCGGTCCGATCGCGGACGAGGAGCGCTACCTCGAGGTCTGGAACCTCGTCTTCATGCAGTACGAGCGGGGCGAGGGCGCCGGGTACGACTATCCGATCGAGCGTGAGTTGCCGGCCCGCAACATCGACACCGGGATGGGCCTGGAGCGGATGGCGACCATCCTCCAGGGTGTCGACAACCTCTACGAGATCGACATCTCCCGGCCGGTGCTCGACGCCGCCGGCCGGCTGACCGGGCGGCGCTACGGCGCGGACCCCGCCGATGACGTGCGGTTGCGAGTGATCGCCGACCACACCCGCACCGCCGCGATGCTGATCTCCGACGGCGTCGTCCCCTCCAACGAGGGGCGCGGCTACGTGCTGCGCCGCATGCTGYGCCGGGCGATCCGTAACGCCCGGTTGCTCGGTGCCCACGAGCCGGTGATGAGCGAGCTGTTCGCGGTCGTCGGGTCGGCGATGGGGACGATCTACCCCGAACTGCTCGACAATGCCGAGACGATCACCGGGGTCGCCGTCGCGGAGGAGCAGGCGTTCGCCGAGACGCTGCGCACCGGTACCACGATCTTCGACACCGCGGCGCGCCAGGCCCGATCCCTGGGCTCGACCACGCTGGGCGGCRAGGCGGCCTTCAAGCTGCACGACACCTACGGCTTCCCGATCGACCTGACACTGGAGATGGCCGCTGAGGCGGGCCTTTCCGTTGACGAGGCGGGTTTCCGCCGGCTGATGGACCRCCAGCGGCAGGCCGCGAAGGCGGACCGGGCCGCGCGGCGGATCGGCAACGTCGACCTGTCCGCGTTCCGGCCGATCCTGGCCCGCTCCGGCCCGACGACCTTCACCGGGTACGAGGAGCTCAGCCGGACCTCCGGCGTGGTGGGCCTCGTCGGCATCGCCGACGGCGCGGGGCTGGCGGCGGCGGGGGAGGACACCGAGGTCGGGGTCGTGCTCGACGCGACCCCCTTCTACGCCGAGAGCGGCGGCCAGGAGCCCGACCTCGGTCGGCTGCGTTTCGACGGCGGCGAGGTCGAGGTGCTCGACGTCCAGCGGCCCGTGCCCGACCTGGTCCTGCACCGGGTGCGGGTGCTCGGCGGCGAGCTGCGGCTCGGCGTGGAGGTGTTCGCGGAGGTGGATGCCGATCGTCGCCGCGCGGTGTCCCGGTCGCACACCGCCACCCATCTCGTGCACACCGCGTTCCGTCGCGCGCTGGGCGAGGGCGCGACCCAGGCCGGTTCGCTGAACTCCCCGGGCCGGCTGCGGTTCGACTTCCACGCCCTCGGCGCGGTGCCGCCGTCGGTGCTCGCCGACGTCGAGGACGAGATCAACGAGGTTGCCCTGCGTGACCTGCCGGTGCGGGCTTTCGTAACCACGCAGGAGGAGGCCCGCCGGCTCGGCGCGATGGCGCTGTTCGGCGAGAAGTACGGCGACGCCGTGCGGGTCGTCGACGTGGGCGACTACGCCCGCGAGCTGTGCGGTGGCACGCACGTCGCGAGCTCCGCGCAGCTCGGCGCGGTGAAGCTGCTGTCGGAGGCGTCGATCTCCGCGGGCACCCGCCGAGTCGAGGGGCTGGTCGGCCTCGACGCCTTCCGCTACCTGGCGCGCGAGCATCTCCTGGTGTCGCAGCTGTCCACCGCGCTGAAGGCCCGTCCGGATGAGCTGGTGGACCGGGTCACCGACATCGTCGGCCGGCTGCGCGACGCCGAGCGGGAGCTGGAACGACTGCGGGCCGCCGCGGTACTCGCCGGGGCCGGGGCGCTGGCCGAGGGTGCCGAGGAGGTGGCTGGCGTCGCCGTGGTCACCGCCGAGGTGCCCGCCGGCACCGCCCCCGACGACGTGCGGCTGCTGGCGCTGGACGTGCGTGGGCGGCTGGCGGGGCGGCCCGCCGTCGTCGCCGTGGCCAAGGCCGACGGGTCGTCGATCGTCGTGGTGACCGACGACGCCGCGCGCGGCCGGGGGCTGCGCGCCGGTGACCTGGTGCGGCAGTCCTGGGCGAGCCTGGGTGGCAAGGGTGGCGGCAAGCCGGACGTGGCCCAGGGCGGCGGGGGGAACCCACAGCTGGTGCCGGCGGTGTTCGCCAGGCTGCGGGGGCTGGTGGCCGAGCACGCCTCGCGGTGAGCGGCTCGGGCTCCCGGCCCGGGGATTCTCGGCCCGGGGATTCTCGGCCCGGGGTGCGGATCGGGGTCGATGTCGGCTCGGTGCGGGTCGGGGTCGCCGCGAGCGACCCGGGCGGCGTGCTCGCGGTTCCGGTGACTACCCTGGCCAGGGACAGACGGGGTAATGCGGACATAGATCAGCTCGTCCTCATCGTCCGGGAGCGGCAGGCTGTAGAGGTCGTGGTCGGCCTGCCCAGACAGATGTCCGGGCAGGAAGGCCGGGCGGTCCGGCTGGTGCGGCAGTACGCCGAGGTACTCGCCGAGCGGATCGCACCCGTCCCCGTGCGTTTTGTGGACGAGCGGCTCACCACGGTTGCGGCTCATCGCAGGATGGCCGAGCGTGGCGTTCGTTCGCGTGCCCGCCGGAGTCTCGTGGATCAGGAGGCAGCCGTGCAGATCCTGCAGCACGACCTGGAYAGCCGCCGGGGGAGCGCCGCGCCCGGCGTGATCGGGTGTGCCGCCCCGGCCGCGGGTCCGGACGGCGTGGTCCGGGCTCCGAGAGACGGCCCCCGGGCTCCGGACGGTGTTGTCCCGCCGTCGGACGAGAGGTGACCGGCGGCGACCTCGACGAGATGCTCGACGAGGACCCCTACTCGCGTCGCCGTCGGGCCCGCCAGCGCGGTGATCGTTACTCGGATGAACACTACGCCGATGATCAGTACCCGGACGACCGTGCCGGGGTCGACTGGGACCACCGCGCCTGGGACGACGGCGGCGGCTGGGACGAGCCCGGTCCCGACGGCGGCCGGCGCGGTCGCGCGCTGCCGAAGCTCATCGCGGTGCTTGTCGTGGTCGCCGCCCTGCTGGGACTGGGGATCTACGGGGTGGGGAAGGTCGTCGGGCACATCTCGGCTGGCGAGCCCGCCGACTACTCCGGCTCCGGCGAGGGCATCGCGATGGTCCAGATCCCGGCCGGGGCGAGTACCCGGGAGATCGCCGGGGAGCTGCACGACGCGAACGTGACCGCGAGTGTCGCCGCGTTCGTCAAGGCCGCCACCGCGAATCCGAAGTCGCTGGGCATCCAGCCGGGCACCTACCGTCTGCACACCAGGATGAGCGCCGCCGCGGCGCTCGAGGCCCTGCTCGACCCTGCCTCGTCCGCGCCGTTCAAGTTCGTCATCAAAGAGGGCATGACCGTCCGTGAGGTCCTCACAGCACTGCATGAACGCCTCCCGGGCACGTCGATGGCGGACCTGGAGGCGATCGCGAAGAACCCCGCCCAGCTGGGCCTGCCGTCCTACGCGCCGCCGAACCTGCTGGAAGGCTATCTCTTCCCGTCTACCTACGACCTCGTGCCCGGGGCCACGCCCGAGCAGTTGCTGCGTTCCTTCGTCGACCGCTTCAAGCGGGAGACCGCGGCGATCGATCTGGAGGGCAGGGCCGCCGCGCTCGGGGTCCCGCCGAAGGACATCGTCACCATCGCCTCGATCATCGAGAAGGAGGTGGCCAACCGCGACGAGGGTCCGAAGGTGGCCCGGGTGATCTACAATCGGCTCAGGGACACATCGGGAAGATTTGGCCGRCTCGACATGGACTCGACCACCCGCTACGCCACGGACGGGTACGAGGGGCCGTTGACCAAGGAACAACTCGCCCAGAACAACCCGTACAACACGCGGGCCGTGAAAGGGTTGCCGCCRGGCGCAATCTCCAACCCCGGCGTCTGGGCGCTGCGGTCGGCACTGGAACCGGCCGACGGATCGTGGTTCTATTTCGTCTCCATGCCGCAGAGCAAGGTGACGGTCTTCGCCACCACGGAGCGGGAGTGGGAGCAGGCAGAGGCCCAGTACCGGCGTGAAGGAGGTCGTGAGTAGTGCGAGGGAAGCCGCGAGCATGAGGCCCGCAAGCATGAGGAGGGCCCGGTAGTGCCGGAGATCGTTCCCGCCGGCACTACCCCGGCCCGCCGTCGGCCCCCTGAGTGCCGTCGTCGGCCCATGGAACCGCCGGCGACCRTCGCGGCCACCRCGCCRCCGTCGGKCCCCACCCGCGCCGCCGTGCTCGGGGCACCGGTGGACCATTCGCTCTCCCCGCTGCTGCATGCCGCCGCCTACGCCAAGCTCGGTCTCGCGGTGACGTACACCGCCGTGCACTGCGACGAGACCGGGCTCGCCGCGATGCTCACCCGGGTCCGCACGGATCCGGGCTGGGTCGGGCTGTCCCTGACCATGCCGCTCAAGACCGTCGCGCTCGACCTGCTCGACGAGGTGGACGCGACGGCGGCGGTCATCGGCGCCGTCAACACGGTCGTCGTCGGGCCCGCCGGCCGGTTGCGTGGCTACAACACCGACGTGGACGGCATCGGCATGGCGCTGCGCCGGGTGATGCGCGGCGCGGTCCCAGGCCAGCCGCTCGTACTCGGTGCCGGTGGCACGGCCCGCGCCGCGGTCGCGGCGGTCGCCGCGGCGGGCTGCACCCGCCTCGGCGTCGTCGCCCGCCGGCCCGCCGCCGTGGCGGAGGTGGCGGAGATCGGGTCGCGGCTGGGCGTCGAGGTCACCGCGCTGCCCTGGGAGCTGCTGGCCGCGGGCCTGCCTGCCGGTCCGGATCTGGTCATCTCCACCACGCCCGCCGGCGCGACCGACGGGCTCGCCACCGGACCGTGGCCGCCAGCCTGCCAGCTCGTAGAACTGCTCTATCATCCCTGGCCCACGGCGCTGGCCGCCGCGGCCTACCGGGCCGGTGCCCGGGTCGCAGGTGGCCTGGAGATCCTCGCCGCCCAGGCCGTGGGGCAGGTCGAGCACTTCACCGGGCAGGTGGTTCCCACCAGCGTTCTGCTGGCCGCGGGTCAGGCCGCGCTGGACGAGCGGACGCGGGGGAACAGGCCCCCGGCGGTGGAGGTCGGCGTGCCGGGCGGCCACGGTCTCGCGGGGAGCGGTCCCCGCGGCCGCGGTGGACCTGCCGGCGGATAGCGGTGCCGGGAGTGGTGCCGGGCGGCGCGCTCAGCACGTTGATCGCCCTTCCTGCGCTCGCCGCCCTGCCGTTCGGTCGCCGGATCGTGGCCGGCGTGCCGGCGCTGCCCGGGCAGGCCCCGCACCGGGAGGCGCCCGGGGCGGCGGCGCTCGGTGCCGTGACGGTGCTGGTCGCCGCGGCCGTGACCGTCGCCCTGCACGATCATCCGAGCTGGTTGCCGGCCTATGTGTATCTGGCGGTCGTCGGGGTCTGGCTGGCCGTGATCGATCTTCGGGTGCACCGCCTGCCCGACCATCTGGTACTGCCGTCCTATCCGGTGCTCGCCGGGCTGTTCGGCCTCGCCGCGCTGCTCACCGGCGAGCCCGGYCGTCTGCTGCGCGCCGGGATGGCCGCGGCTGCCGTCTGGGTGATCTTCCTGGGGGTGCATTGCCTGCCGAGGGCGGGGCTCGGGCGCGGGGACGTCAAGGTGTCCGGCCTGCTGGGCGGTGCGCTGGGCTGGCTCGGCTGGCCGAGTGTGGTGTTCGGGCTGTTCGCCGGCATCGTCCTCGGGGGGCTCTGGGCGAGCGCGCTGCTCGTGGCGGGCCGGGTCGGCCGGCATGACCGCATCGCCTACGGTCCCTTTCTGCTCGCCGGGACGCTGCTCGCCGTCCTCGGTCGCGCCGGCTGATCTCGTTTGTCCTACTTGATACTGATAGTTCCGTTTGATTCCGGTTGTCCTGCCTGAGCGCGGTCGTGACAGGGGCGGTGAGCGTGAAAGACTGGGGTCATGGTGCGTTGGCTGACGGCGGGGGAGTCCCATGGTCCCGCCCTGGTGGCGACGGTCGAGGGGCTGCCCGCCGGGATCCGGATGACCAGTTCCGACATCTCCGCCGARCTGGCCCGCCGCCGGCTCGGGCACGGTCGCGGCGCGCGGATGAGCTTCGAGCGTGACGAGGTCGAGCTGCTCGGTGGAGTCCGCCACGGCGTCACCCTCGGCGGCCCGGTCAGCGTGGTCGTCCGCAACACCGAGTGGCCCAAGTGGGAGCGGGTCATGTCGCCCGACCCGGTCGATCCGGCGGCGCTGGCGGGCCTGGGCCGCGCAGCCCCGCTGACCCGGCCCCGGCCCGGCCACGCCGATCTCGCCGGCATGCAGAAGTACGGGTTCGACGACGCCCGGCCCGTGCTGGAGCGCGCCAGCGCCCGGGAGACCGCCGCGCGGGTCGCGCTCGGCACCGCGGCCAAGGCACTGCTGCGGCAGGCCTACGGCATCGAGGTGATCTCGCATGTCGTCGCGATCGGCGCGGTCGAGGTGCCCCCGGGGGTGCCCGCCCCGACGTCGCTGGCGGCGGTGGACGCGGACCCGGTCCGCTGTGCCGACCAGGCGACCAGCGTGCGGATGGTCGCCGAGATCGACGTGGCCCACGCCGACGCGGACACCCTCGGCGGCATCGTCGAGGTGCTGGCGTACGGCTGCCCGCCCGGGCTCGGCAGCTACGTGCACGGCGACCGGCGCATCGACGCCCGGATCGCGGGCGAGCTGATGGGCATTCAGGCGATCAAGGGCGTCGAGTTCGGGGACGGTTTCACCACCGCGCGGCGGCGGGGTTCCGGGGCGCACGACGAGATCGAGCCGGCCGGTGCCGGCAGCCGGCGGGTGCGGCGGGCGACTGACCGGGCCGGCGGGGTCGAGGGCGGCATGACCACGGGCGAGCCGTTGCGCGTGCGGGTGGCGATGAAGCCGATCTCCTCGCTGACCAGGCCGTTGTCCACGGTGGACGTGTCCACCGGCGAGGCGGCGGTCGCGATCAACCAGCGGTCCGACGTGTGCGCGGTGCCCGCGGCCGGGGTGGTGACGGAGGCGATGGTCGCCCTCGTGCTCGCCGACGCGGCGCTGGAGAAGTTCGGGGGGGACTCGGTGGAGGAGACCCGGCGTAATTACGAGGGGTACCTGAAGTCCCTGGTCATCCGCTGATCGGCGGCGGGAATCGGCAGGCGGCGAAGACAGAGGATCATCGTGGGGGAGCCGGCGACGGACGCGTGGACGGGGCCGATGGCCTGGACGGGGCCGATGGTGGTGCTGGTCGGAGCGCCCGGAGCGGGGAAGACGACGGTGGGCACCCAGCTGGCGCGGCGGTGGGGGGTGGGTTTCCGCGACACCGACGCCGACATCGAGGCGGCGCTCGGCACCACCGTCGCGGACATCTTTCTCGATCATGGTGAGGAGTACTTCCGGCTGGCCGAGCGCCGGGCGGTGGCGGCCGCGCTCGCGGATCACCGGGGGGTCCTGGCCCTTGGCGGGGGAGCGGTGCTCGACGCCGAGAACCGGACCCTGCTGGCCGGGCACCGGGTCGTCTATCTTGAGGTGGGAGTTTCCGACGCGGTGCGGCGGGTGGGCCTCGCCCGGGACCGTCCACTGCTGGTCGAGGGGCCCCGCACGCGGCTCGCCGCCCTGCTCAGGGCGCGCCGGCCGCTCTACGCCGAGGTGGCGACGGTGGTCATCGACACCGCGGGGCACGAGCCGGACGAGGTGACCGACCTGCTGGCGGCGGCCCTGGGCCCGCTGCTCGCGGGGGGCAGCGAACCGGACGAGGCGGCGGACGCCGCGGGGGGCAGCGAACCGGACGAGGCGGCGGACGCTGCGGGGGGCAAACGGTGAGTATGCAGGTGAAGGCCTCCGACATCGTGCGGATCCCGGTACGGCCGGGCGGCGGGCGTCCCTACGACGTCGTGCTCGGGGTGGGCCTGCTCGGCGAGCTCGCCGAGACCGTCGTCGGGCGGACCCGCGCCGCGGTGATCCATCCCGGGGCGTTGCGGGCCACCGCGGACGCCGTCGTCGCCGACCTGCGGGAGAACGCGGGCGTGGAGGCGCACGCCATCGAGGTGCCCGACGGCGAGGAGGCCAAGCAGCTGCGGATCGCCGGCTTCTGCTGGGACGTGCTCGGCCGGATCGGCTTCACCCGGGACGACATGGTGATCGGCCTCGGCGGCGGCACCGTGACAGACCTGGCCGGGTTCGTCGCCGCGAGCTGGCTGCGCGGGGTGGACGTCGTCCAGGTGCCGACCACCGTGCTCGGCATGGTCGACGCGGCGGTCGGCGGSAAGACCGGCATCGACATCGACGCGGGCAAGAACCTGGTCGGGGCCTTCCACCAGCCGCTCGGCGTGCTGTGCGATCTGGCGGCGCTGGAGTCTCTGCCGGCCGTCGAGGTACGCGCCGGGCTCGCCGAGGTCGTCAAGACCGGTTTCATCGCCGACGCGGCGATCCTCGATCTGCTCGACGCCGATCCGACCGGCGCCGCGCATCTGCCCGAGCTGATCGAGCGGTCCATCCGGGTCAAGGCCGAGGTGGTCTCCGGCGATCCGCGGGAGGACGGCCGGCGGGAGATCCTCAACTATGGTCACACCCTCGGTCATGYCATCGAGAAGGTCGAGCACTTCAGCTGGCGGCACGGCGCGGCGATCTCGGTGGGCATGGTGTTCGCGGCGGAGCTGTCCCGGCTCGTCGTCGGCCTCGACGACGCCACCGCCGACCGGCACCGTGAGCTGCTGACCCGCATCGGCCTGCCGGTGACCTACCGGGACGACCGGTGGGCGGCGCTGCTCGACGCGATGCGGGTCGACAAGAAGGCGCGGGGACGGCGGATGCGTTTCGTCGGCCTCGAGGCGCAGGGCCGCACCGTCATCCTGGACAATCCGGACGCTGGCCTGCTGATCGCGGCGTTCACCACTGTCGCCGAGGGTCGGTAGACTCGTCGCGGCGGTTTGTAGGATCGCCGCCACGTCCGCGCCCGGTGTCCGCGCCCGGTGCGTTCGCCCGGTGGCGGGGTCCGGAAGCGGCCTGAGGATGGAAGCGGCCTGGGGATGGCCTGGGGAGCCTGGGGATGGCCTGGGGAGAGAGCACCGCGGTCCTCGCACGAGGGTCCGGGGAACGACCACACCCGCCGTCGGCGTACGGCGATGGAAACGGAGAACGCGCGCAGTGGCGACCACCAACGACCTGAAGAACGGCATGACGCTCGACATCGACGGGGTGTTGTGGAACGTCGTCGGCTTCCAGCACGTCAAGCCGGGTAAGGGTGGGGCGTTCGTCCGCACGACCCTGAAGAACGTGCTCACCGGGAAGGTCGTCGACCRCACCTTCAACGCCGGGGTCAAGGTTGACGTCGCGACCGTCGACCGCCGCGAGATGACCTACCTCTACCGGGACGGTGCCGATTTCGTCTTCATGGACAGCGAGTCCTACGATCAGATCCCGATCCCGCCGGATGTCGTCGGTGGGACGGCCGACTACATGCTGGAAAACACCGTGGCCACCGTCGCGCTACATGACGGCGCCCCGCTCTATGTCGAACTGCCGGCCAGCGTCGAGCTGACCATTTCGCAGACCGACCCGGGGGTGCAGGGCGATCGCTCGACCGGCGGGACGAAGCCGGCCACCCTGGAGACGGGCGCCACCATCAACGTGCCGCTGTTCATCACCAGTGGGGAAAAGGTCAAGGTCGACACGCGTGACGGCCGGTACCTGGGCCGGGTGACGAGCTGAGCGCCAGGTCCAAAGCCCGTAAACGGGCGCTGGACATCCTCTACGAAGCGGACGTGCGCGCGAGCGCCGTGCCGGAGATCCTCGCTGCCCGGCTGGCCCAGTCCGATCCACCGGTGTCGGAATACGCCGTCGAGCTGGTCGAGGGGGTCGTCGAGCGCCGCGGGGAGATCGAMGAGCGGATCGCCCGGTACGCCGAGGGTTGGACGTTGGAGCGGATGCCGCCGGTCGACCGCAACATTCTGCGGATTGCCGTGCTGGAACTGCTCTGGCGTCCCGACGTCCCGGATCGGGTCGCCATCGACGAAGCCGTGGAACTGGCGAAGAACCTCTCCACCCACCGGTCGCCGGCGTTTGTCAACGGGCTGCTCGCGAGTCTGGTCGAGGGAAAGGGCCTGGCCACCCCGGCCGAGTCGACCGGACGGGGATCGGCGGTGGATTCAATTCCCGGCCAGCCGTCGTAGCGGCGGTCCACCGGGGTTGCCCGGTTGCCGGGAGGGAACCGGGATCGGCGTTCCCGGTACGTCGCCCAGGCGACGTACCGGGTCCTTCCCCGGATACGTGTGCCGCGGGTGGCGCGGATGCGAGCCGGCGGATTGTGGTACCGGTATCGCGGTACCGGTACCGCGAYACCGGAGCGAGGCTAGACGTCGGTCGCCGCGGCGTCCGCGCCCTGCTCCGGAGACAGCACGCCCCAAGAGACGAGCTGCTCGGTGAGCTTGCTCGGCGAGGTGTCGTAGATCACCGCGAGCGAGCGCAGGTCCTCGTACCGGATCGAGAGCACCCGGCCGTTGTAGTCGCCGCGCTGGCTCTGAATGGTCGCCGCGTACCGGGCGAGCGGACCACCCTGCTCCTTGGGAACCTGGGAGAGACGCTCGAGGTCGAGAACGATCCGAGGAGACTGCTCCAGCGGAGCGACGGTGGAACCCTCGGGAAGAAGCTCCCCCACCGGAACGCCGTAGAACTCCGCGAGCTCGGAGAGGCGCTGCACGGTGACGGCGCGGTCCCCACGTTCGTAGGAACCCACGACGACGGCTTTCCACCGACCGTGCGACTTCTCCTCGACGCCATGAAGCGAGAGCCCCTGCTGGGTGCGTATCGCGCGCAGCCGAGCACCGAGCGCCTTCGCATAGTCGGACATCGGAGTGCCCACTCCTGTCGTGGTCGATCAGTTGGAACCGGGGCTCGTGCCGCCGGCGGTTACCGATAGTAGTGCCCGCCGGGTTGACGCTCGACACCCGGGGGGTCGTGTCGCCTCTTTCTTTGTACCACTTTCTGTAGCCCTCTGGTTGCGCCCTACGCCTGAGCGGTGGGAACTTCCGGATGCCGCCACCGCTGTGGCGACGGCATCGAACCCAGTGACAAGTAGTGACAACATGATGCTGCGTGGTTGGCGCGGCAATAACGTCCCGCGCTGTCCGGACCGGTGGGCGACCCGTCGTCGCGCCGGGCGCCAGGGGCGTCGGCGTCCGGCGGCGAGATCCTCACACGTCCTGAGGGCCCTGGTAACGTCGCTGGGACCACTCCTTTAAGGACCGTCCCGTGAGGCGGGGAAGGAGGGATGCCGCGTGGCCCCGGCTGCCGCGAGCGACCCCGCATCGCGCCGTCCCGGCACCGCCCGGGCAGTACTGTCCGCAGACGACATCACCCGGATCGTCAGCCGGATGGCGCATCAGATTCTCGAGAAGACCTCCGGTGGCGCCGGGGTCGTCCTGCTCGGAGTACCCACCCGAGGGGTACCCCTTGYGCACCGGCTGGCACAGCGGGTGCAGGCCGTCGAGGGGKTGCGTCTCCCGGTTGGCTCCCTTGACCCGACCATGTACCGCGACGATCTGCGACTGCGCGGCGTGCGTCCCCTCGAGGTGACCGACATTCCCGAGGGTGGTGTCGACGGCCGCGTGGTGATCCTCGTCGACGACGTCCTCTACTCCGGGCGCACGGTGCGGGCGGCGCTGGACGCCTTGGCCGCCTACGGCCGGCCGCGTGCCGTCCAGCTCGCGGTCCTGGTCGACCGGGGCCATCGCGAGCTGCCGATCCGCGCCGACTACGTCGGGAAGAACATGCCGACCTCGCGCCGGGAGTCGGTGGCAGTCCGGCTGCGGGAGATCGACGGCGCCGACGGCGTGCTGATCCTCTCGGCCGCCGGGGGGGACGGCGCCGACGACGCGCCCCCCGGGAACCAGCCATGATCGGGGGAAGTGCCGTGTGGGGAGCACAAGCCGGGTTCGGGGGACGGGCGTGAACCGCCATCTCCTGTCGACTGAGGATCTCGACCGGGACGACGCGCTGCTGGTGCTGGACACCGCCGAACGGATGGCGCGGGTCGCCGAGGCGTCGGTGCGCAAACTGCCGACCCTGCGGGGCCGCACCGTCGTCAACCTGTTCTTCGAGGACTCCACCCGCACCCGTACGTCCTTCGAGGTAGCCGCCAAGAGACTGTCGGCCGATGTGATCAATTTTTCGGCGCGCGGGTCAAGCGTGTCGAAGGGCGAAAGTCTGAAGGACACGGCGCAGACCCTTGAGGCGATGGGTGCCGACGCCGTGGTCTGCCGGCATGCCGCGAGTGGCGCGCCGCACCGACTGGCCTCCTGGGTACGCGGCAGCGTGGTGAACGCGGGAGACGGCACTCACGAGCACCCGACCCAGGCCCTGCTCGACGCCTTCACCATGCGCCGCCGGCTCGGCCGGATCGACGGCCTCGCCGTCACCATCGTCGGCGACGTGCTGCATTCCCGGGTGGCGCGATCGAACGTGTGGCTGCTCGCCACGCTGGGCGCGACGGTGACCGTCGTGGCCCCGCCGACGTTGGTGCCCCTCGGAATCTCCTCGTGGCCGGTCGAGGTGTCGTACAACCTCGACGCCGTGCTGCCCAAGAGCGACGTGGTGATGATGYTGCGGGTCCAGCGGGAGCGGATGTCCGCGGCCTTCTTCCCGACCGAACGGGAGTACAGCCGGCGCTACGGGCTGGATGCCGACCGGGCGGAGATGTTGCCCGACCACGCCCTGGTGATGCATCCCGGCCCGATGGTACGCGGGATGGAGATCGCCTCTCGGGTCGCCGACTCCGCCCGGTCGACAGTCGTGGAACAGGTTGCGAACGGGGTGAGCGTGCGGATGGCCGTGCTGTACCTGCTGCTGGGTGGTTCCGGGGAGGTCTCATGACGACGCCCGCGGCGGAAACGTCGGAGGAAACGCCGGTGGGGAGGTCGGCGGGGACCTCCTGGGTCCTGCGGCGGGTCCGCCCGCTCGGCGGGGACCCCGTCGACGTCGTCCTCGCGGACGGGGTGGTGGCCGCCTGGCGACCGGCCGGCTCCACGCACGCCGGGGCCGGGGGACTGCCCGCCGGCACCACCGTGCTGGACACGGACGGGCTGATCCTGCTCCCCGGCCTGGTCGACCTGCACACCCACCTGCGGGAACCCGGCCGGGAGGACGCCGAGACGGTCGCCTCCGGCACCCGCGCCGCGGCCCTCGGTGGCTACACCACCGTGTTCGCGATGGCGAACACCAATCCGGTCGCCGACACCGCGGGGGTCGTCGAGCAGGTGTGGCGGCTCGGCCTGGACGCGGGTCACTGCGATGTCCGGCCGGTCGGCGCGGTCACCGTCGGACTTGCCGGCGAGCGGCTCGCCGAACTCGGCGCCATGGCCTCCTCCGCGGCGGGCGTGCGGGTCTTCTCCGACGACGGGCACTGCGTGTCGGACGCGCTGCTCATGCGCCGGGCGCTGGAGTACGTCAAGGCGTTCGATGGGGTGATCGCCCAGCATGCGCAGGAACCGCGGCTGACCGAGAACGCCCAGATGAACGAGGGCACGGTGGCTGCCAGGCTGGGGCTGCCGGGGTGGCCCGCGGTCGCCGAGGAGGCGATCATCGCCCGGGACGCGCTGCTGGCCGGGCACGTCGGCTCCCGACTGCACGTCTGTCAYGTCTCCACCGCCGGATCGGTAGAGATCATCCGGTGGGCCAAGGCGAAGGGCTGGAACGTCACCGCCGAGGTGACCCCGCACCACCTGCTGCTCACCGACGACCTGGTCTGCTCGTTCGACCCGGTCTACAAGGTMAACCCGCCGCTGCGCACCGCCGAGGACGTCGCCGCGCTGCGCGCCGGGCTCGCCGACGGCACGATCGACTGCGTCGCCACCGACCACGCTCCGCACGCGCTGGAGGACAAGGAGACGGAGTGGGCCGCCGCGCGTCCCGGCATGCTCGGTCTCGAGACGGCGCTGTCGGTGGTCATCGAGACGATGGTCATCCCGGGCCGGCTGGACTGGGCCGGGGTCGCCGAGCGGATGGCACTGGCCCCGGCAAGGATCGGTGGCCTGCCGCGAACCGCGGCCGAGGTGTGGAGTTCCATAGCAGTGGGCGCGCCCGCGACCGTCACCCTGCTTGACCCGGCGCCGTGGCGGATGGTCGAGCCGGACGCGCTCGCCAGCCGCAGCCGCAACACGCCCTATGCGGGCCGGTCGCTGCCGGGAACGATCCGCGCCACGTTCCTGCGGGGACGGCCCACCGTGCTCGACGGGAAGATCGTATGACTGTTTCGCGCGCCGCCCTGTCGGCCGCCGGGCCCGCCGTCGCCCTGGACCGGGCGCCGGATCGCCTGGGGCTGCACCTGCTTCTCCTGCTTGGCCTGTTGCTGGTGTTCGTCGCGGCGGTCGGTTCGATGCGACGGGCGTGGCGCAACCGGGCCGAGCGTCAGGAGGAGGACCTTCCCGAGCTGCCCGTCCCGCCGGCGGAACCAGGCACGGTGTTCGCCGCTCCGCTGCGCGGGATGTACCTCGGCACCGTCGACGCCGGGCACTGGCTGGAATGGATCGCCGCCCGCGGGCTGGGCGGGCGGGCCGGCGGCTACGTCAGCGTGTACGAGACCGGGGTGCGGGTGGACCGCCCCGGCGAGGCGTTCTGGATCCCGCGCGAGGCCGTCCGCGGTGCCCGCCTGGAGCGGGCGCACGCCGGCAAGGTCTCCGCCCCCGGGCGTCTGATCGTCATCGCGTGGTCGTTCGGCGGGCACGAGTTGGAGACCGGTTTCCGCGGTGAGGACCGTGCCCGCCAGCCCAAGGTGGTGCGCGCCGTCCACGACCTGATCGGCCCCCCGCCCGCGCATCTGGCACCGGGCGACGTCACCTCGCCGCACGCGGTACCGCGGATCCGCCCGCGGATCCGGCCCCGGGCCGTCGCGCCCGGCCCCGGGCCGGTGGGCCGGTCCGGGCAGCGGCCGGGTTCCGGACAACCGACCGAGGAGATGCCGGCGATCCGGACCGGCCCTCGGCTGCGTTCCCGGGGGGAGCGGGCCCAGGCCCGCGGCGAGCGGGCGGTGCCCGCCGACCGGCGGCTCTACGCGGAGCGGTGGCGCTCGGACCAGCGACTCCCCGATCGGCGACACCAGGATGAGGGTCACCCCGACCCGCGCCGCTCCGACCCGCGCCACCCCGAGCGGCGTCATCCCGATCAGTGGCCGGCGGATCCGGAATCGGACCCCGGGTGGGTGGACCCGGAACAGCTTGATCAGTCTGACCCCGGCTGGTCGTCGGTCGACCCGTTGACCTCACCGCTCGGTGAGGTCAACAGGCTGAAGGAGGATCGGTGAGCACTCCCACCACGACGCCGACGCGAGCGGTCCTGATGCTGGAGGACGGTCGCAGCTTCGTCGGCGAGGCGTACGGGGCGATCGGCGAGACCTTCGGCGAGGCCGTGTTCTCCACCGGGATGACCGGCTACCAGGAGACGCTGAGCGATCCGTCGTTCCACGGCCAAGTCGTCATCATGACCGCCCCGCACATCGGCAACACCGGCGTCAACGACGAGGACTACGAGTCCGAGCGGATCCAGGTCGCCGGGTTCGTCGTGCGTGACCCCGCCCGGCGGGCCTCCAACTGGCGCGCCCGGGGCACGCTCGACGACGAGCTGGCCGCGGCCGGTGTGGTGGGGATCAGCGGGATCGACACCCGGGCGCTGACCCGTCACCTGCGTGAGCTCGGCTCGATGCGGTGCGGGATCAGCAGCGTGCTCGACGCCGACGCCGACGCCGACGCCGACGGTGGCCCGGTCGGCCCGGGCCCGGGTTCCGGCGCGGACGGCGAGCGGGCGGCGGCGCTCGACGCCCTGCTCGACCGGGTCCGCGCCTCCCCGGAGATGCTCGGCGCGGATCTCGCGCCCCGGGTCTCCACCCCTACCCCCTATGTGGTGGAGGCGGTGGCGGGCGCCGCGCTGTTCAAGGTCGCCGCGCTCGATCTCGGCATCAAGCGCGCGACGCCGGCCGCCATGGCCGCGCTGGGCTGCGAGGTGCATGTGCTGYCGGCCCGCACCACCGGCGAACAGCTGCTGGCGCTGGAACCGGACGGGGTGTTCCTGTCGAACGGTCCCGGCGATCCGGCGGCGGCGGACTATGCGGTTGACGCGCTGCRGACGGTGCTGCGGGCCGGTGTCCCGGTGTTCGGGATCTGTTTCGGGCACCAGCTGCTGGCCCGCGCTCTTGGCTTCGAGACGTACAAGCTCACCTACGGCCACCGCGGCGTGAACCAGCCGGTCGGGGATATGGCGACCGGGCGGATCGCGGTCACCAGCCAGAACCACGGCTTCGCCGTGCGGGCGCCGCTCACCGGGGTGACCGACACCCCGTTCGGCCGGGTGGTGGTCAGCCACCGCGGCCTCAACGACAACGTCGTCGAGGGATTGGAGTGTCTGGACGTGCCGGCCTTCAGCGTGCAGTTCCATCCGGAGGCCGCGCCGGGGCCGCATGATGCCTCCCCGTTGTTCGAGCGGTTCCGCGCTTTGATGGCGGACACCCGGGAGGGTGGCCGGGAGCGGAGTGAGCGATCTGTGCGGGAGGCCGGTCATGCCGAAGCATGAGGATCTGAGMAGCGTCCTGGTCCTCGGCTCCGGGCCGATCGTGATCGGCCAGGCGTGCGAGTTCGACTACTCGGGTACCCAGGCCTGCCGGGTGCTGCGCGCGGAGGGCCTGCGGGTCATCCTGGTCAACAGCAACCCGGCGACAATCATGACCGATCCGGAGATCGCGGACGCGACCTACGTCGAGCCGATCACCTCGGACATCGTCGCGAAGATCATCGAACGGGAGCGGCCCGACGCGATCCTGGCCACCATGGGTGGCCAGACCGCGCTGAACACCGCCGTCGCCCTGCACGACGCCGGTGTCCTGGACCGCTTCGAGGTCCGTCTGATCGGCGCGAATATCGACGCGATCCGCGCCGGGGAGGACCGTCAGGCGTTCAAGGACATCGTCGCCGCGGTCGGCGGCGAGACCGCGCGCAGCGCCATCTGCCACACCGTCGCCGAGTGCCTGACCGCCGGGGAGGAGTTCTCCTACCCGGTGGTCGTGCGACCCAGCTTCACCCTCGGCGGCGCCGGCAGCGGCTTCGCCCATGATTCCGGCGAGTTGCGCCGGATGGCGGCGGACGGACTGGCCGCGAGCCCGTCGACCGAGGTGCTGGTGGAGGAGTCGGTCCTCGGCTGGAAGGAGTACGAGCTCGAGCTGATGCGCGACCGCGCGGACAACGTGGTCGTGGTCTGCTCGATCGAGAACGTCGACCCGATGGGGGTGCACACCGGCGACTCGATCACGGTGGCGCCGGCGATGACCCTGACCGACCGCGAGTACCAGCGCATGCGGGACATGGCGATCGCGGTGATGCGGGCCGTCGGCGTCGACGCCGGCGGCTGCAACATCCAGTTCGCCGTCGACCCTGCGACGGGCCGGYAGGTGGTCATCGAGATGAACCCCCGGGTGTCGCGGTCCTCGGCGCTGGCGTCGAAGGCGACCGRCTTCCCGATCGCGAAGATCTCGGCGAAGCTCGCGCTCGGATACACCCTTGACGAGATCMCCAACGACATCACCCGCACCACGCCCGCGGCCTTCGAGCCGGCGCTGGACTACGTCGTGGTGAAGGTGCCGCGGTTCGCGTTCGAGAAGTTCCCCGGTGCCGACCCGACGCTCACGACGACGATGAAGTCCGTCGGCGAGGCGATGGGGGTTGGCCGCAGCTTCGCCGAGGCGCTGCAGAAGGCGCTGCGCTCGATGGAGGCCCCGGGCTCGGTGTTCTCCTTCGTCCCGCCCGAGGCGGACGCCGCCGACCTGCTGGAAGCCGCGCGGGTTCCCCACGACGGCCGGTTGCGTACCGTCCAGCAGGCGCTRCTTGCCGGCGCGGATCCCGACGAGGTCACCCGGGTCACCGGGATCGACCCGTGGTTCGTCGACCAGCTCGTCTTCCTCAACGAGACCGCGGCGATGATCAGCCGCAATCCGGCGGGCATCCGGCGGGCCAAGCGAGCCGGGTTCTCCGACGTCCAGCTCGCCGAGATCCTCGGCACCTCCGAGGACGTGGTCCGGGCGTTCCGCCACCGCACCGGCATCCGGCCGGTGTTCAAGACCGTCGACACCTGCGCGGCGGAGTTCGCCTCCGAGACCCCGTACCACTACYCCGCCTACGACGCCGAGACCGAGGTCGCGCCGAGCAAACGGCCGCGGGTGATCGTGCTCGGCAGCGGGCCCAACCGCATCGGCCAGGGCATCGAGTTCGACTACGCCTGTTGTCATGCGGTGATGGCGCTTTCCGACGCCGGCTATGAGACCGTCATGGTCAACTGCAACCCGGAGACGGTGTCCACCGATTACGACACCGCCGACCGGCTCTACGTCGAGCCGTTGACGGTCGAGGACGTGCTTGAGGTCGTCCACGCCGAGCAGCAGGCCGGGCCGCTCGCCGGGGTAATCGTCCAGCTCGGCGGGCAGACCCCCCTCGGCATCGCCGCGGCGCTCGCCGAGGCGGGCGTGCCCGTCGTGGGCACCCCGCCCAAGGCGATCCATCTGGCCGAGGACCGTGGGCTGTTCGGGCGTGTGCTGGCCCGGGCGGGCCTGCCCTCGCCGCCGCACGGGGTGGCGACCTCCTTCGCCGAGGCGCGCACGGTGGCCGAGCGGATCGGGTACCCGGTGCTGGTGCGGCCGTCCTACGTGCTCGGCGGGCGTGGCATGGAGATCGTCTACGACGACACGATGCTGCGCGACTACATCGATCGGGCCACCGCCATCTCCCCGGAACATCCGGTGCTCGTCGACCGGTTCCTCGACGACGCGGTGGAGATCGACGTTGACGCCCTCTACGACGGGGAGACGCTCTACCTCGCCGGGGTGATGGAGCACATCGAGGAGGCCGGGGTCCACTCGGGCGACTCGGCCTGCGCCCTGCCGCCGATCACGCTGGGCCGTTCGGAGCTCGACCGTATCCGGACGTCCACCGAGGCGATCGCGAAGGGCGTCGGGGTGCGGGGTCTGCTCAACGTCCAGTACGCCCTGCAGTCCGATGTGCTCTACGTCCTGGAGGCCAATCCCCGGGCGTCGCGGACCGTGCCGTTCGTCTCCAAGGCCACCACGGTGCCGCTGGCCAAGGCCGCCGCCCGGGTGATGCTCGGCGCGACCATCGACGAGCTGCGGGCCGAGGGCCTGCTGCCGCGCTCCGGCGACGGTGGCACCCTGCCGCTGGACTCGCACATCTCGGTCAAGGAGGCCGTGCTGCCCTTCGGGCGCTTCCGTGACGCCGGTGGCCGCGGCGTCGACACCGTCCTCGGGCCGGAGATGAAGTCGACCGGTGAGGTGATGGGCATCGACGACGGCTTCGGCACGGCGTACGCCAAGTCCCAGGCCGCCGCGTACGCCTCGCTGCCCACCTACGGCCGGGTGTTCGTCTCCGTGGCCAACCGGGACAAACGGGCGATGGTTTTTCCGATCAAGCGGCTCGCGGATCTCGGTTTCGTCGTCTACGCCACCGAGGGGACCGCGGACGTGTTGCGGCGCAACGGGGTCAAGGCGGTCGTCCTCGGCAAGCACTGGGCCCCCACCGAGGGGCTACTCGACTGTGTCGAGATGATCACATCCGGGCAGATCGACCTCGTCATCAACACCCCGTGGGGCGTCGGCCCGCGCCTGGACGGCTATGAGATCCGCACAGCCTGCGTGAGTGCCGGGGTTCCGTGCATCACCACGATCCAGGGTGCGGCGGCCTGCGTGCAGGGCGTGGAAGCGCTGGTACGGGGGGAGCTGGGGGTCCGATCGTTGCAGGAATACCACGCGGCGCTGCGGCAGGCGTGGGGCGGGGGACAACCGGGCGGCTCGCCGCCCGAATCCTCCGGCTCTGCGGCGTCTGAGTCCGCGGCGTCTGAGTCCGCGGCGTCTGAGTCCGCGGCGCCTGAGTCCGCCGTGTTCGGACCGGCGGCCAGGAGGAGCGGATGAGCGCCGGCCGGAGGAGCTCCGGCGGGAGGAGCGCGGCCGCGCCCCGCTTCACCCCGCCGCGGGGCCGGGCGCCGCTGGCGGTCGCGCTGGATGCCCCGGACGCCGCGACCGCGCTGCGCTGGGCCGCCGCGGTCGCCCCCACCGTGGCCGTGCTGAAGATCGGTCTGGAGCTGTTCTACCGGGAGGGCCCGGCAATCGTGACGGCGCTGCGCGCGGCCGGCGTGCTCGCCGGGGCCGGCGGCGCGGCGGTCGCCGCGGGCGGCACCGGGAGTGCCCCGGAGTTGTTCCTCGATCTCAAACTGCACGACATTCCCGCCACGGTCGCCGGGGGAATGCGCTCAATCACCCCGTTGGGCCCTCGTTTCGTGACCGTGCATGCGGCTGGGGGGGCGGCGATGATACGTGCGGCGATCGAGGCGGCCCCGGATGTCGAGGTAGCCGTCGTGACCGTACTCACCTCGCTGGATGTGGCGGCGCTCAGCGCGATCGGGCTCGCCGGACCCCCTTCCGACGCCGTCCGCAGGCTCGCCGTGCTTGCGGTCGAAGCCGGTGCGCGCACCCTGGTGTGCAGTCCGCGGGAGGTTCGAATGGTCCGTATGGAGCTTGGTAGCAATGTGACTCTCATCACTCCAGGCGTGCGACCGGCGGGGTCGGAAACCGGCGATCAGGCCCGAACCGCGACGCCGGAAGCTGCCCTTGTGGGGGGTTCTGACCTGGTCGTGGTGGGTCGCCCGATCACCGGTGCGCCCGACCCCGGGGTCGCCGCGAGGGCCATCGCCGCAGGTCTCAGCGCTGCCGGCAGGGCTGCTGACCTGCTGTGACGCCGATGGGACCAGGGTGTGTTCGTCCTGGTGCGGTACGAAGCGGTACGGTGGGGCCGCCGTAGACCGAAAGGGTGCGGCACGAGTGGGCCACCCCTTTCGTCCGTCAAAGCCTTCTCTTGTGCTGACAATATGTTCGCATCAGAGTGTTATGGCCAAGGCTGGACTGAGGAGTCCCTTCCTCGCTAGTTTGCGCGGCGCGATCACCGAATTGAGGAGGCGTACCCGTGCCCCTGCCGCCCCTAACGCCCGAGCAGAGGGCCGCCGCCCTCGAGAAAGCAGCGTTGGCTCGTAAGCAGCGTGCGGAACTCAAGGAGCGGTTGAAGAAGGCGGAGACCACGCTGGCCGCCGTCCTGGAACAGGCCGAGGCTGATGAGGTCGTCGGCAAGATGAAGGTTTCGGCTGTTCTTGAGTCGCTTCCCGGAGTGGGGCGCGTACGCGCCCAGAAGATCCGGGAACGGCTCGGGATCAGTCCGACCCGCCGACTGCGAGGACTCGGCGCCAAGCAGCGTGCCGCACTCCTCGAGGAGTTCGGCATGGCCTGATCCGGTGGAGTGGGAAAACCACTCCGCCAGCCCGGATCATGGTTACGGCGGGTAGCGGCGTTGACGGGAGGGTGGCGTCACTCACATTCTTCCGGCGATGTTGCCCTTCCTTCCGGTCGGATCGGGGGGCGGCATTTCTTTAACCTCCCCCGATCCGGCCGTCCCCGGGAAACMAGTCCCGTCCTCGTGTCCTCTGGGGACTGATGACCGGGTGCGCGCCGACTGACTGAGAGGTCCTATCGTGGTGCCCATGGGTCTTACAGTGCTGTCCGGGCCGTCCGGAGTCGGGAAGGACACCGTCGTCGCGGCAGTCCGGGAACGTCACCCCGAGGTCTGGGTCTCGGTCAGCGCCACCACGCGGCCACCGCGTCCGGGTGAGACTGACGGTGTCGAGTACCACTTCGTCGACGCCGAGGAGTTCGCCCGGATGGTCAAGGCCGGGGAGTTCGTCGAGCACGCGATGTTTGCCGGACACGCCTACGGCACCCCCCGCCGTCCGCTTCTCGAAAGGCTCGCCGCGGGTGTGCCCTGCCTGCTGGAGATCGAGCTGCTGGGCGCCCGGCAGGTGCGCTCGGCGATGCCACAGGCCCGTTTCGTCTTCCTCGCCCCGCCCACCTTCGACGAGCTCGTCCGTCGGCTGACCGGTCGGGGGACCGAGTCACCCGAGGTCATCGCCCGCAGGCTGGACCGGGCGCGCATCGAACTCGCGGCCGAGACGGAGTTCGACGACGTGATCGTGAACGACGACGTGCGGTCYGCGGCAGCCCGCTTGGTAGCATTGATGATCGGCTCGTAGGTCCGGCCCACCGRTCGCCCGCGCAGCCGGCATCTCCGTACAGCCCACATGCCGTACAGCCTCCTCCGCGCAGCCCGCCCTGCCCCCGCGTAGCCTGCGCTCCGCACTGTCCGGACGGCGCAGCCGCCTTGGACGTCCCATTCCGGAAGGACATCGTGGCCGGTACCGCCGCCCATCCCGAAGGCATCACCAACCCCCCCATCGACGAGCTCCTCGAGGCGACCGACTCGAAGTACAGCCTGGTCATCTACGCGGCGAAGCGAGCTCGTCAGATCAACGCCTACTACTCGCAGCTCGGCGAGGGTCTGCTGGAGTACGTCGGCCCGCTGGTCGAGACGACCAACGCGCAGGAGAAGCCGCTGTCGATCGCGTTGCGTGAGATCAACGCCGGCCTGCTCACCCACGAGACCGTCGCCGACAGCCTCCCGCCGGTCTCCTGATGTAGGACGATGACCGAGATGCCCGATGCGGAGCGCTCCGGCACCGGGTTGTCCGACCCTCGGCGTCCCCGGGTCGTGCTCGGTGTGGCGGGCGGCATCGCCGCCTACAAGGCGGTGGAGGTGCTCCGCCGGTTCACCGAGTCCGGCCACGAGGTCCGGGTGGTGCCCACGCCGTCGGCGCTGCGGTTCGTCGGCGCGACGACTTGGGCTGCGCTGTCGGGAAACCCGGTCACCACGGACGTGTGGGACGATGCGGACGAGGTCGCCCATGTCCGGATCGGCCGCGAGGCCGACCTCGTCCTCGTCGCGCCAGCCACCGCGGACCTGATGGCCCGCGCGGCCGCCGGGCGCGCCGACGACCTGCTCACCGGCACCCTGCTGACGGCGACCTGCCCGGTCGTCTACGCGCCGGCGATGCACACCGAGATGTGGCAGCACCCGGCCACCCGGGCGAACGTGGCGACCCTGCGGGCGCGGGGAGCGGTGGTGGTTGAGCCGGCGGTGGGCCGGCTGACCGGCGCCGACTCGGGTCCGGGTCGCCTGCCAGAGCCAGCGGAGATCGCCGCGCTCGGCATGGCGGTGCTGGCCCGGGGTGCGGCCGGGGTGCGGCCCGATCTTGCCGGCCGGCATGTCCTGGTCACGGCCGGCGGCACCCGGGAGTACCTCGACCCCGTCCGGTTCCTCGGCAACGCCTCGAGCGGCCGTCAGGGGTACGCCGTGGCCAGGGCTGCCGTGGTGCGGGGAGCCTCCGTCACGGTGGTGGCGGCGAACGTCGCGCTGCCCGAGGTCGCCGGCGCCCGCACGATCCCGGTCACCTCCGCGGCGCAGCTGCGCGATCGGGTCCACGAGGTCGCGCCCTCGGCGGACGTGGTCGTCATGGCGGCCGCGGTCGCTGACTTCCGCCCCGGGGCGCCGCAGGCCTACAAGATCAAGAAGGAGTCCGCGGCCCCGGGCTCCATCCCGCTCGTGGCGAATCCCGACGTGTTGGCCGAGCTGCTGGCGAACCGCCGGCCCCGTCAGGTCCTCGTCGGTTTCGCGGCCGAGACCGGCGGTCCCGGCGGTGGGGTACTCGACCACGCCCGGGCCAAACTGGCGCGCAAGCCGGTCGACCTGCTCGTGGTCAACGAGGTCGGCGCCGGCCTCGGATTCGAGGTGGAACACAACGCCGCCGTGGTACTGGACCCCCGCGGTGGCGAGACGGCGATCGAGCACACGAGCAAGGACCTCCTCGCGCATCGGATCCTCGACCTCGTGGTCGGCCTCACGGCCGATCGGACCGATGGAACGCCCGCGGAGGCGCTACGTGTACCCCTCGCGGCACCTCGGTAAGCTTCGTCGGAATCAGCCGGATCACCCAGGGGGTTAGTCCAGTGGCGACGCGCCTGTTCACGTCCGAGTCCGTCACCGAGGGGCATCCGGACAAGATCGCCGATCAGATCAGCGACTCGATTCTCGATGCCATGATCAAGGATGACCCGAAGAGCCGGGTCGCCGTGGAGACGCTCATCACGACGGGTCAGGTCCACGTCGCCGGCGAGGTCAYCACGAAGACCTACGTCGACATCGCCTCCGTCGTCCGCGAGCGCATCCTGGAGATCGGTTACGACTCCTCCAAGAAGGGCTTCGACGGCGCGTCCTGCGGCGTCAGCGTGTCGATCGGCGCGCAGTCCCCGGACATCGCCCAGGGCGTCGACACGGCGCACGAGACTCGCGTCGAGGGTTCCGCCGACGACGAGTTCGACCGGCAGGGCGCCGGCGACCAGGGCCTGATGTTCGGGTTCGCCTGCGACGAGACCCCCGAGCTCATGCCGCTGCCGATCGCGCTGGCGCACCGCCTCGCCAGGCGGCTGTCCGCGGTCCGCAAGGAGGGCCAGATCGGCTACCTGCGCCCGGACGGCAAGACCCAGGTGACCATCGAGTACGTCGACGGGAAGCCGGCCCGGCTCGACACGGTCGTCGTCTCCTCGCAGCACGCCGCCGACATCGACCTGGACACCCTGCTCGCGCCGGACATCGCCGAGTACGTCGTCGAGCCGGAGCTGGCCCTGCTCGAGATCGCCACCGAGGGTCGCCGGCTGCTGGTCAACCCGACCGGCCGGTTCGAGATCGGCGGCCCGATGGGTGACGCCGGCCTGACCGGCCGTAAGATCATCGTCGACACCTACGGCGGTTACGCCCGCCACGGCGGTGGTGCCTTCTCCGGCAAGGACCCATCCAAGGTCGACCGCTCCGCCGCGTACGCGATGCGCTGGGTCGCCAAGAACGTCGTCGCCGCGGGTCTCGCCAGCCGCTGCGAGGTCCAGGTGGCGTACGCGATCGGCAAGGCGCAGCCGGTCGGCCTGTTCGTGGAGACCTTCGGCACCGGAACCGTCCCGGACATCCAGATCCAGGACGCGGTGACGAGCGTGTTCGACCTCCGTCCCGCCGCGATCATCCGGGATCTGGACCTGCTGCGGCCGGTCTACGCCCAGACGGCCGCCTACGGCCACTTCGGTCGCCCCGAGCTCGATTTCACCTGGGAGTCCACCGCACGCGCCGAGGCTCTCCAGCGCGCCGTCAAGGGCTGACCCGACGCTCCTCCCTCGGCCCCCGTGGGATCTCCCCGGCCCCTCCCGGGGCCCCTGTCCCGCCGGTCGCTGTTCCGGCGAGGGAACGGGGATGGAGGATGTCGTAGGCGGCTGGTACGAATGCCGTCATGACCGAGCACCCCGGCACCCTCCCCGGCCTCAGCCCGTCAGAGGTCGGCCGGGCAGAGGTCGGCCGGGCAGAGGTCGGCCGGGCAGCGGCCGGCCGGGCAGCGGCCGGGCCGGGGGGTGCCCGGTCGGGGGTTTCGCGCTCCGCGGGTTCCGGTTCGCCGCGGCCGCTCGCCGCGCGGCTGCCGGTGGCGCGGGTTGCCGTCGACACTGCGCTCGCCCATCTCGACCGTCCCTTCGACTACCTCGTGCCGGCGGACCTGGCTGACCTGGCGGTGCCGGGATCCCGGGTCCGGGTCCGGTTCGCGGGCCGGCTGGTCGACGGGTTCGTGCTGGAGCGTCGCGAGAGTTCCGACCATTCCGGTCAGCTTGCGCCGCTGGCCCGGTCGATCTCGCCGGAGCCTGTGCTGTCCGAGCCCGTCGCGAAACTCGCCCGCGCGGTTGCCGATCGTTACGCCGGCACGCTGGCCGACGTCCTCCGGCTCGCCGTGCCTCCCCGCCACGGCCGGGCGGAGGCCGCCTCACCGAGGCCCGAGGTCGTTTCGCCGGGGCCTGCGGCTRTCTCACCGGGGCTTGAGGCCGTGCCGCCGGAACCCGGCGAGTGGGGCCGCTATCCCACGGGGCCGTCGCTGCTCACCGCCCTGGCGGCGGGCAGGTCACCAAGGGCGGTCTGGTGGGCCCCGCCCGGCCCCGCCTGGCCGGAGATGATCGCCGCCGCGGCCGCCGCCACGGCGGTGTCCGGTCGCGGCGTACTCGTCGTCGTACCCGATCATCGTGATGTCGACCGGGTCGAGGCGGCGATGGTCGCCGCGGTCGGTCGGGAGACCACCGTCGCACTGCGGGCCGATCTCGGCCCGGCCCGGCGATATCGCGCGTTCCTCGCGGTCAGCCGCGGACAGGCGCGGGCGGTGGTGGGTACCCGCGCGGCGATGTTCGCGCCCGTGGCCGAGCTTGGCCTGGTGGTGGTGTGGGATGACGGTGACGACCTGCATGCCGAGCCGTTGGCCCCGTACCCGCACGCCCGAGACGTCGCCGTCCTGCGCTCCCGGCTCCAGGGGTGCGCGCTCGTGATCGGCGGGTTCTGCCCGTCGACGGATGCCGAGGCGCTGGTGCGCACGGGGTGGGCGCACCCGGTGGTGCCGCCCCGGGAGCAGGTGCGCGCGCTGGCTCCCCGGGTCGAGGCCACCGGCTCCGACCTCGAACACGCCCGTGACCCCGCCGCCCGGGCGGCGAGGCTGCCCTCCCTCGCGGTGCGGACCGCCCGGGATGCGCTGGCGGCCGGTCTGCCGGTACTGGTCCAGGTGCCGAGGAGGGGATACCAGCCGTCACTGGCCTGCGCGGACTGCCGACGGCCCGCCCGGTGCCCGCACTGTCAGGGGCCGCTGGGCCGGGCGGCGGGCGGCGGTGCGCTCTCCTGCCGGTGGTGCGGCCGTCCGGTCGCCGCGGCGGTCTGGCACTGCCCGTCCTGTTCGGGCCCGCGGCTGCGCGCCTCGGTAACGGGAGATCGTCGCACGGCGGAGGAACTGGGGCGGGCCTTTCCGGGCGTTCCGGTCCGCACCTCCGGCCGKGGCGGGGTGCTCGCCACCGTGCCCGCAGAACCGGCCCTTGTCATCTCGACCCCGGGGGCGGAGCCCGTGGCGGACGGCGGCTACGGGGCGGTGCTGCTCCTCGACGGCTGGGCTCTGCTGGGCCGTCCCGACCTGCGCGCGGGGGAGGAGACTCTGCGCCGGTGGACCRCCGCCGCCGCGCTCGCCCGGCCCGCCGCTCGCGGGGGGCGGGTCATCGTCGCGGCCGATGCCGGACTAGGGCCGGTCCAGGCGCTCGTCCGTTGGGATCCCGGCACGTTCGTTGCCCGGGAAGCCGACGAGCGGGCGGAGCTGGGGTTCCCGCCGGCGACCCGGATGGCGTCCGTAGCGGGCACCGCCGCGGCGGTCGCGGAGCTGCTGGCCGCCGTCGAGCTTCCCGACGGCGCCGATGTGCTCGGGCCGGTACCGCTGCCCCCCGCACCGTCCGCGCGGGCCGTTCCCGACGGCGCGAACCAGGGCGATTCGTCTGCCGTGGGTGCCGGGCGGCGCGGCCCCGACGGCGCCACCTCCGGCCCCGAGGAGATCGAACGGGTCCTGATCCGGGTCCGGCGCGAGCGCGGTGCGGCCCTCGCGGCCTCGCTGCGATCCGCTCGCGGCGTCCTCGCGACCCGGCGAACCACCGGCCGGTTACGGATCCAGCTCGATCCCCTGATCCTCGGGTAGCGCCGGCATGGTCTGGTTCGCACCGCATGGCGTGGCCCCGCATACCACGGCCCGGGTACGCGTCATGGATCATGATCTTCGGCCGCGGGCCCGGTCCGGACCGCGGCCGTCCGCCACCTCCGAGCGTCGGCGGGGTACGGTCGTCGGCGGCGACAGGCCTGTGGACGTCAGCCCATACTCCCCGGCCGGAGAACGGCGGGATGCTCCCGGCCCGGTCGGACACCTCGGATCGATGACCCCCGGAGACGGTCACGGCGTCGGCAATGACGTCGCGACGGATCGGTGCTTCGCGTATGCGTCTTGTTTTCGCCGGTACCCCGGCGGTGGCTCTGCCCAGCCTGCGGGCGTTGATCGACAGCCCGCGCCATGACGTGGTCGCGGTTGTCACCCGGCCCGATCGGCCCTCCGGGCGGGGGCGGAAGGTGAAGCCGCCCCCCGTCCACGTCCTGGCCGACGAGGCCGGCATCCCGGTGCTCAGCCCGGACCGGCCCCGGGACCCGGAGTTCCTGGCCACGCTCGCTGGCCTCGCGCCCGACTGCTGCCCGGTGGTGGCCTACGGCGCGTTGCTACCGCCCGCGGCGCTCGCCATTCCCCGCCACGGTTGGGTGAACCTGCACTTCTCCCTGCTGCCGGCCTACCGCGGGGCGGCTCCGGTGCAGCGCACCCTGCTCGCCGGGGACGACCTGACCGGCGCGAGCGTCTTCCAGATCGAACCGGCGATGGACTCCGGTCCGGTCTACGGTGTCCTCACCGAGCGGGTTCGGCCGACGGACACCTCCGGTGACCTGCTGGACCGGCTCGCCGAGGCCGGCGCCGGGCTGCTGGTCGCGGTGATGGACGGCATCGCCGACGGGACGGTGCGGCCCGTGGCCCAGCCCGCCGAGGGGATCTCCTTCGCGCCGAAGCTGACCGCCGAGGAGGCCCGGATCGACTGGACGAAGCCGGCGATCGCGGTGGATCGGCTGGCGAGGGCCRCCACTCCCGCGCCGGGAGCCTGGACGACGTTTCGCGACCGGCGGCTCAAGATCGGTCCGGTGCGCCTCGGTGCGGTGTCCGGTCGGCCGGCCGGGCCGGTAGCGCTGCCCGCCGGGCTGCCGGCGGGGGGGCTGCCGGCGGGGCAGATCATGGTGCTCCCCGGCGGGGACGTGGCGGTCGGCACGGGCACGAGCCCGGTGCTCCTCGGTGAGGTGCGTCCCGAGGGGCGAGGCCCGATGGCGGCCGCGGCCTGGGCCCGCGGGGTCCGGATCGCCAAGGGGGAGACCCTCGGCGCGATCGGCGCGATGCCGGTCAGTGGAGGAACGTCGTGAGATCGGCCGGTTCGCCGGGCACCCGTGGGCCCCGGCCAGCGTCAAGCGTCGACCGGCCGCGGTTGCTGGCCTGGGAGGTGCTGCGGGCGGTGGACGAGCGCGGCTCCTACGCCAACCTGCTGCTGCCGTCCCTGTTGGCGGGCAGCGGGCTGTCCGCCCGGGACCGCGGGTTCGTCACGGAGCTCGCCTACGGCTCCCTGCGTGCGCAGGGCACCCTCGACGGGGTGCTCGACACGGCGACGAGTCGACCCGTCCACACCATCGACCCGCCGGTGCGCGACGCGCTGCGCCTGGGCGCCTACCAGCTGCTGCGGACCAGGGTCCCGGCCCACGCGGCCGTGGCCAGCACCGTCGAGCTGGTCCGCACGACGAGTGGCGAGCGCCCGGTCCGCTTCGCGAACGCCGTGCTGCGTCGGGTGGCCGCCCGGGTGGCCGAGACCGGCGGCGATCTCGCCACGATGCTGTCCGCACCGCGGTTCGACGTCGACCCTGTCGGTCACCTGGCGGTCGTGACGACGCATCCCCGCTGGATCGTCGAGGTCGTCGCGGAGGCCCTGGCCGGCGACCTCACGGCGACCCGCGCCGCGCTGGAGGCAGACGACGTCCGACCCGCGGTACACCTGGTCGCCCGTCCGGGCCGGGTCGACCGTGACCGGCTGCTCGCCGAGGCCGCGCAGGCAGGTCTGACCGCCCGAGTCGGCCCCTACTCGCCGTATGCGGTACGCCTCGACGGCGGGGACCCGGCGGGGTTGCCCGCCGTGGCCGCGGGCGCGGCCGCCGTGCAGGACGAGGGCAGCCAGCTCGTCACCCTGGCCCTGGCCCGCGCGGCGACGGTGGGCCGTGACCTCGGGCTGACCGTCGACCTGTGCGCGGGCCCCGGCGGGAAGGCGGCCCTGCTCGCCGCGCTGCTCGGCGGCTCCGCCCCATCGGACGGGCCGGGTCTGCCGGACAGGCCGGGTCCACCGGACAGGCCGGCCCTGATCGCGGTCGAGCCCCGGGCGACCCGGGCGGCCATGGTGGCCCGGTCCCTGGGCGACGCGGCGCGGGCCTGGACGGTGCGCGCCGACGGCCGGGCGGTGCCGCTGCGGCCCGATGGAGCCGACCGGGTGCTGGTCGACGTCCCCTGCACCGGCCTCGGAGCACTGCGGCGCCGGCCGGAGGCCCGGTGGCGGCGGACCTCGGCCGATGTGGCCGCGCTCGTCCCGCTCCAGCGTGCGCTGCTCGTCGCCGCGCTCGACCTGGTCCGCCCGGGCGGGGTGGTGGCGTACGCGACCTGTTCCCCGCACCCGGCCGAGACCGTCGAGGTGGTGCGTGGCGTGGCCGGACAACGCGCCGACACCTCCATCCTCGATGCCCGCCTGACCCTGCCGGAGGTCGACCGGCTCGGTGACGGCCCGTTCGTCCAGCTCTGGCCGCATCTCCATGGCACGGATGCGATGTTCGTCGCCCTGCTGCGCCGGGTCGACAGCTGAGGCGTCGGACCCGGGAGCCGATACCCTCGCGAAATGGCCACCGCGCAGATCTACCCCAGCCTGCTCGCCGCCGACTTCGGCCGGATCGCCGACGCGGCCCTGGCGGTCGAGGGGCAGGCCGACTGGCTGCACGTCGACGTGATGGACTACCACTTCGTCCCGAACCTGGCGTTCGCGCCGGACACGGTGACGGCCCTGCGCGCGGTGACGGATACTCCGCTTGACTGCCATCTCATGATCGACGATCCCGACCGCTGGGCGGCCGGGTACGCCGAGCGCGGCGCGGCGAACGTCACCATTCACGCCGAGGCCGTGTCCGACCTGCCCCGCACCACCAGGGCGATCCGGGCGGCCGGGGCCCGCACCGGCCTCGCTGTGAAGCCGAACACCCCGGTCGAGCACTATCTCGACGACCTGCACCGGTTCGACCTGCTGCTGCTGATGACCATCGAGCCGGGTTTCGGCGGTCAGACGTTCATGACCGAGGTGTTGCCGAAGATCGAGGCCGCCCGGCGCCTGCTCGACGCCCGTGGGCTGGACCTGTGGCTGCAGATCGACGGYGGGGTCAACGCCGGGACGATCGAGCGGGCCGCGGTGGCGGGTGTGGACGTGTTCGTCGCCGGCACGGCCGTCTTCGGGGCGGCCGATCCGGGCCAGGCCGTCGAGCGGCTGCGTGAGCAGGCGCTGCGGGCGGCGCCCCRGCTGTCCCCGCCCGCGCCACGCTCGGCGGTCGGGCCGGCGTGACCGCGTCCGGTGGCTTCACCGGCGTCCGGCGGCTTCATATGCCAGACTTGAGGCAGTACAACCAGCAGCACGCGCGCTCCGGGGTCGGTGAAATTCCGAACCGGCGGTGACAGTCCGCGACCCGTCCGCAGGTACTGGGACGGCTGACCCGGTGGAATTCCGGGACCGACGGTGAAAGTCCGGATGGGAGGACGCGCGCGGGCCGAGTGCCCGCGGTGGTCGTTGACCGCTCGCGGGCGCGTGTCGGCGTGAGCGTGCCGGCGTGGTCCCGCGTGGTTTTTCCTCGCCCAGGGTGCGGGTGCCCGGGAGCGAGGGGCACGGGTCGGATGTTTACCGGCATCGTTGAAGAACTTGGCGTGGTGACCGCGGTGGATGCGCGGTCGGAGTCGGCGGCACTCACCATCGCCTGTCAGACGGTTCTGGGTGATGTGAGTCACGGCGCGTCCATCGCCGTCAACGGTGTCTGTCTCACGGTGACTTCCTTCGCCCGCCCGGGGCTCGACGGGGGCGCCGAGACCGGTACGGCCGGCGGCCCACCCGGCCCACCCGGYACAACGGACGGCCCGTCGGCGTTCACTGCTGACGTGATGCGAGAGACGCTGGTGCGTTCCTCTCTTGGGAAGCTCGCCGTCGGTGACCGGGTGAATCTCGAACGTCCCGTCCGGCTGGCGGACCGGCTGGGAGGCCACCTGGTCCAGGGGCACGTCGACGGCGTCGGCACGGTCCTCGACCGGCAGCCCGGTGAGGGCTGGGAGTTCGTGCGCGTCGCGCTCCCCGAGGGGCTCGACCGCTACCTCGTGGCGAAGGGCTCGGTGACGGTGGACGGGGTGAGCCTGACCGTCGTCGACATCTCGCCGGCCGGTGGCGACTCACCGGCCACCTTCACGGTCAGCCTGATCCCCACCACGCTCGAACTGACCACGCTGGGTCGCCGTGCGCCGGGTTCCCTGGTCAACATCGAGGTCGACGTGCTGGCCAAGTACGTCGAGAAGCTGCATGCCGGCCCCATCGAACCGAACGGACGACACCGATGACGACATCCGCGGCCGGCGCCTCCTCGACGGCCACCCTTCCCGCCGGTGCCCTTCCCGCCGGCTACGCCGACGTGCGGTTCGCCGCCATCGAGGACGCGCTCGCCGAGATCGCCGCCGGCCGCCCGCTCGTCGTCGTCGACGACGCCGACCGGGAGAACGAGGGTGATCTGATCTTCGCGGCGGAGGCCGCGACACCCGAGCTGGTCGCGTTCATGACGCGGTACACCTCCGGTGTGATCTGCGTGCCGATGGACGCCGCCGACACCGACCGGCTCGAACTGGACCAGATGGTCCCGCACAACACGGAGCGGATGGGCACCGCGTTCACCATCACCGTGGACGCCCGCGACGGCGTCTCCACCGGGATCTCCGCCGCCGACCGGGCCCGCACCATCCGGTTGCTGGCCGACCCGCGGACCACGCCCGGCGACCTGAGCCGGCCGGGCCACATCTTCCCGCTGCGGGCCAAGGACGGCGGGGTGCTGCGCCGCCCCGGCCACACCGAGGCCGCGGTCGACCTGGCCCGGCTCGCCGGGCTGYGGCCGGCCGGTGCGATCTGCGAGATCGTGAACGACGACGGGACGATGGCCCGGCTTCCCCGGCTCGCCGAGTTCGCCCGCGAGCACGGGCTGCTGCTGATCTCCATCGCCGATCTCATCGCTTACCGTCGGCGGACCGAGAAGCAGGTGGTGCGGGTCGCGGAGGCGTCGCTTCCGACGCGTTACGGGGCGTTCCGGGCGGTCGGGTTCCGCAACATCCTCGACGGYGTCGAACACATCGCGCTGATCCGCGGCGAGCTCGGTGACGGCGCGGACGTGCTGGTCCGGGTGCACAGCGAATGCCTCACCGGGGACGTCTTCGGCTCCCGGCGCTGCGACTGCGGAACCCAGCTCGACGCGGCACTGCGCATAATCGCGACCGAGGGACGCGGAGTGGTGCTCTACATGCGGGGCCACGAGGGCCGGGGCATCGGCCTGATGCACAAGCTGCGGGCCTACCAGCTGCAGGACGCCGGCCACGACACCGTCGACGCCAACCTCGCRCTGGGTCTGCCGGCCGACGCCCGTGACTACGGCACCGGGGCCCAGATCCTGGTCGACCTCGGCGTGCGCGGCATCCGGCTGCTGTCCAACAATCCGACGAAGCGGGCCGGGCTGGAGGGCTACGGCCTGCGCATCGTCGAACTCATCGGGATGCCGGTCACCCAGACGCCGGAGAACCTGCGCTACCTGACCACCAAGCGGGACCGGATGGGACACGTCATTCCCGGTCTGCCCAGCATTCCCGGTCTGCCCAGCATTCCCGGTCCGCCCGGCCTTCCGGGTCCGCCCGGCCTTCCGGKTCCACCCGGCCTGTCCGATCTGCCTAGGGCCGTGGGCGAGGACGAGCCGGCCGGCTCGCGCTGGATCCCGGKGGCGCCGAGGGCGCCGAGGGTACCCGTCACCTCCGGCTGCACGGCCGTCGCGGGCCCGGGTACGTCCGCCGGGGTCGACTGTGCCGAGGGGGAGGGTCTGTGAGCGGCCTCGGGGCTCCCGCGGAGGTGCTTCCGCCCGTCGCGGGCATGCGGTTGGCGGTGGTCGCCACCCGGTGGCACGCCGAGATCACCGATGCGCTGCTCGCTGGCGCGCTGCGCGCCGCGAAGGACGCGGGCCTCGCGGCGGCACCCGCCGTCGTGCGGGTCTCCGGTGCGGTCGAGCTTCCCGTGATCGCCGCCGCGTTGGCTGCGCGGCATGACGCCGTCGTCGCCCTCGGTGTCGTCATCCGGGGCGGCACCCCCCACTTCGACTACGTCTGTCAGTTCGTCACCGCGGGGCTCGCCCGCGTCACCCTCGACGCCCGCGTCCCCGTCGGCTTCGGCGTGCTCACCTGCGACACCGTCGAGCAGGCCCGGGACCGCGCCGGGCTGCCCGGGTCCAGCGAGGACAAGGGCCGGGAGGCGACCCTGGCCGCGCTGGACACCGCCGCGGTGCTGCGCGATCTGGAACTCGCCGGCTGAGCTCCCACGCCGTCACCGACCGAAACGTTCCGCATCAGGAGTTCACACACACGGTGCGAGGCCGATCCGTCCGCGTGACATGCTCTCGGTATGGTGTTGCCGTCACATGGCGATTCGAAGTGGATCGGGTGTGCCGGTCGTGTGTTCGCTGCTCGTGGCTCTGATTCCGGCTGTCCCGATCAGTCCGGTGCTCTTGTCGGGACGGCCGGTTACACGAGACTGTGGTCTCACGTCGTATCGGTGCCCTTGCGCTCTGGCGTCATACTTCGCGGTGGGATCGGCGGAGGTCCCGTCGGCCGGCACACATGGGGGCGGGGGTGGCGCGGATGGTAAGTCACGGTGGGAGTTGGAACGGTGACGAGGCGTCGGCGTCGACCGGCCCGGTCGGGGGGAATCCGGAGGCCGGGGAACGGGTCGCGGCCGGCCCCGGCCGGCGGGATCCCGACGCGACCGAACCGGGTGGTGGCGGGGACGCGCGCCCCATCTCGCTGCTTGGCCTACGACTGACCGAGCCTCAGGCGCCCCATAACGCGCTGGTTACCCGTCGTCCCGCCCGATCACGTCCGGGCGGGACCCGTTCGGAGCCCGCTACCGGTCGGACAGGGGGCCCCTCCGGGGGGCGCGGGAGCACGGCAGCCCCGCCGCCCACCCCCGTGCCACCGGCCCCGCCGCCCGCGCCACTGCTCCCGCCGCCCGCGCCACTGCTCCCGCCGGGCCGGAGCGCGCCCCCCGTGGGCCTTCCATTGACCGCGCCGCCCGGCCCGAGCTCCGCCTGGCCCGGTGCCTCGCTCACCGTGTCCGGCGGAGCGGGGTGGACGCCCGACCTCGCCGCCGCGACGTCGGCGGCCGGGCCGCCGGACCCGGACCCGACCGGTCCGGATCCGTACCCGGTGGACCCGTACCCGACGCCACCGGATCCACCGCCCGGTGCGCCGCCGCCCCCGGCGGTTTCCCCACCGCTCCCGGCCGTCCCGCCGCCCGGGGAGACCTGGGAGAACATCGCGGTGCTGGTCCCCGCGGCCGGGCAGCCGGTGAACCTCCCGGATGGAACGCCGGTCGTCCCCGTTTCCCGGGCCGCCACCGCGCCGCCCCCCGACGGCTCGCCCGGTGCCGGGCCCGTATCCGGGCGGCTTCCCCCGTCCGCGGCGGCTGACCCGGGTTGGCCGGTGCCGGAGGCGTGGCCCGACGCCGACTCCTTGGGCGGACCCACGGTCGGCCGACAGGCGGTCGAAACGCCTGGTCTGGAGCCAGCCTGGTCCATCCCGGTCCCCGCGAACCTGCCGGCGCGGCGGTCCGGCTTGGCCCCTTCCCTGCCCGTCCGGGCGGCGGTGGCCGCGGTGACGCCGTCCGGTRGTCGGGCGGTGGTCCCGGCCGTCGCGGGAACGGGCGGTTCGTCGGTCGCGCGGGCGCGGGCCGGTGGGCGGCGGGTGCTGGTTGGGGGATTCGGTGGCGGAGGCGGCCGGACGACGGTCGCCGCGGGTCTGGGACTGGCGATCGCGGAGCACCACGGTCATCGGGTGATGGCCGTGGACGCATCCCCGGACCAGTCCGGGCTGCTTGCGCACCGGGTCGGCCTCATGTCACCGGGCGTGGGGTTGCGGGAGCTGGCCACGGCGCGGCCACCGGTGTCCTCGTTGGAGGACGTGCGCCGGTTTGTCGCCTCCGACGGCTCCGGTGGCCTGGAGGTGCTGGCCGGACTGCGTGATCTTACCGGGCCGGGGTTGCTTCCCGAGGAGCTGGCGTGGGCACTCGACCTGCTCGGACACTGGTATCCGGTCGTCGTCGCGGACGCCCCACCGGGGTGGAGCCAGCCGGTGCCGGCCACCCTGCTGGCGCGGGCGGACCTCGTCGTGTTGACGATCCGGGCCGGCGAGACGGAGATCGCCGGTGCGGACGACGCGTTGAGCGCGTTGACCGCGGCCGGTCGGCCAGATCTCGCTGCCACCGTCATCGTGGCCGTCGTCGAGACGTATCCCTCCCGGTTGAGCCGCGGGGCGCGGCTGCGTCTCGAACATCTCGAGGACCGGGCCTACATGACGGTGCCGGTGCCGTTCGACGCGGCGCTCGCCGACAGCCGTCCGATCAGCTGGTACCGCCTGCGTCGCCGGACCAGGTTTGCCTTCCAGCGTCTCGCCGGGGCGGTCGCCACCGCCCCGCTTCCCGGGTCGCAACCGGCCACCGTGCTGGCCCGGCCCGCCATCGCAGCCCCCGGTCGGGGCCCTCAACCATGGCCCGGGCCCGTCCGGGCCATGGTGAACGCCACGGACCCGATCCGGTACCGGCCCGCCGCGCCGCCTGGGCCCTAGGCTGGCGAGAATGGCACGCGATCTGCTGACTCCGTCTGGTCAGGGCGATGACGGCCGCGCCGACGAGTCGCTCACCCGAGCGCTCGCCGCCAACCCGGTCGACCCCGCCGTTCTGACCGCCGCGCTGCGCCAGGCCCGGGTCTTCGTCGGAGTCGAGGCTCGGCTCACCGCCGCCGACGCCGTCACCGGTGCGGACAAGACCAGCGAGATGGCGCTGACGACCCTGCGCACCCCGTCCGGCGCGACCGCGCTACCGATCTTCTCCAGCGTCAGCGCGCTCACCGCCTGGCGCTCCTCGGCCCGGCCGGTTCCGGTCGCCGCGGTGGACGCCTGCACGGAGGCGGTCCGGCTGGGGCTCGGAGCGGTGGTGATYGACGTGGCCGGTCCGCGCTCGGCCAGTCTGGACGTCGGCCCGGGCGGTCCCGCGCCGGTGCCCGGCGGATCCGGCTCCGACGCGCCGTCCGGAACCCTCGACACGCCGCGCGTGACCGAAGCCGCGGACCTCGACAAGCTGAGGGTGACCGCCCTGCGCCGTCCGTCCGATCCGGATGGTCCGTTATCCCGGCGGCGGGTTCGGGAGGCGTTGCGGACCGTGACTGAGCGGGTCGAGGTGTGGCCGGCGGAACTGCTCCTCCCGGGTGCCGGCGCCCCACGCCCGGTGCTCGCCGTCGCGGTACGTCAGGGCGGAGATGCGGACGCGCGGTCCGGGGAGTTGCTTGCCCGGCGGTTGTCCCGGCTGCTCGCCACCGATCCGGCCCCGGCCCCGGYCCCGGCGCGGGAGCAGGAGCGGGCCTCGGGCCCGGCCGTGCTGCTCGTGAGCGCGCGGGAGGCCGAGGCGGTGCGCCGCCATCTGGGGCGGGGCCTGCGCCCGACGCGCCGATGGCCGGTGCGGTTCGCGAGGTGAGCGCCGCCGGCCCTTTCGGAGCGCCCGGACGATGATGTGATCGTCGTGTCGCCCGGTCTGGTGCTACGCTGGGCCGCAGACCGCCTGCCGGCTGGTTTTGTTCCGTCCGCTGGCGTTGCCGTTTCCAGGCAGCCAGGGCACGGCGCGGAGCCTGATCGGCAGGACCAAGCGGGGGTTCGCCCTCCACCCGATGTCAGCACTGATGTCGCCACCCCGGGACGTCAGCAGGTCCTCAGGCCGGAGTTCCGGCTGGGGGCCGCGGTGGCCGGGTCGCCGGTCGGCCGAGCCGTTTCCGCGGTCGTCGGCCGGGAGCCTGGTGTACCAGGCTCGGTGCTCCGCTGCGGTGAGGTCATGCCCGCGCGTCGAGCAACGGAGGAAACACATCAGCACAGAGTCCCGTATCAACGACCGGATTCGCGTCCCCGAGGTTCGCCTCGTCGGCGCGGAGGGTGAGCAGATCGGCATCGTCTCGATCGGTGAGGCCATGCGTATGGCGCAGGAGGTCGATCTCGACCTCGTCGAGGTCGCGCCGACCGCTCGTCCCCCGGTCTGCAAGCTGATGGACTACGGAAAGTTCAAGTACGAGTCCGACCAGAAGCGTCGGGAGGCTCGGAAGAACCAGGTCCAGACCGTCATCAAGGAAATGAAGCTGCGGCCGAAGATCGATCCGCACGACTACGAGACCAAGAAGGGTCACGTCGTGCGTTTCCTGCGGGCCGGCGACAAGGTCAAGATTACGATCATGTTCCGCGGTCGGGAGCAGTCCCGGCCCGAGCTCGGCATCCGCCTGCTCCAACGGCTGTCCGCCGACGTGGCCGACCTTGGTTATGTCGAGGCTCAGCCCAAGCAGGACGGCCGGAACATGACCATGGTCATGGCCCCGCACAAGGGCTCGAAGCCGCAGCGGGTGCCGGAACCGGCCGGCCACGTCTGACTCGAGGGCGGGCAGTCCGCGCGGTGGCGCCGCCACCGGTTCCGGATCTCGCCACGCCGGTTGTTCGATCACCCACGTAACCCGTCAGGATGTCAACATGCCCAAACAGAAGTCCCACAGCGGTGCGAGCAAGCGGTTCCGGGTCACCGGCTCCGGCAAGGTGCTGCGCCAGCGGGCCAACCGCCGCCACTACCTGGAGCACAAGACCAGCCGCCTCACCCGCAGACTGGATGGCGTGGTGCCGTTGACGAAGGCGGACAACCGACGCGTCAAGCGCCTGCTCGCCCGCTGACCGTGGCCCGCTGACGACTCCGGCCCCGACTGCGGCGGGCCCGCCGGTCGCGGTCGGCCCGCCGTTGGCGGCCGACTCCGGCCCGGGCCGCCGGACGCACCCGAACGAAGGAGACAGGTGCCCTCATGGCACGCGTGAAGCGGGCGGTCAACGCCCAGAAGAAGCGCCGTACGGTCCTCGAGCAGGCCAGCGGCTACCGGGGCCAGCGCTCGCGGCTCTACCGCAAGGCCAAGGAGCAGATGCTCCACTCGATGACCTACTCCTACCGGGACCGCCGCGCGCGCAAGGGCGACTTCCGGCAGCTGTGGATCACTCGGATCAACGCGGCGGCGCGGGCGAACGGTCTGACCTACAACCGCTTCGTGCAGGGTCTGAAGCTGTCCGGCGTCGAAGTCGACCGCAAGATCCTGGCCGACCTCGCGGTCAACGACGCGGTCGCGTTCACCGCCCTGGTCGAGGTGGCACGGGCCGCGCTGGCGGCGGCGCCGGAGCCCACCGCCGCCTGAGCCCGTCGCGACGTCGGCCCGTGCCCGCCTCCCGCGTGTCCTCCACGACCGACGCCCCTTCGCCGGACGCCCCTTCGCCGGGGCCGGCGCCGATCGCCGGAGCGCGCTCCGGGCGGGTCGGCGCCGCGCGTCGCCTCAAGCGGCCCGCGGCCCGGCGCGAGCAGGGCAGGTTCCTGGTCGAGGGGGTGCAGGCGGTGGGCGCGGCATTGGCCGTCGGCGAGCTGCTTGAGGTGTTCGTCGGAGTCTCTGCGACTCCCCGGCACGAGGAGTTGCTGAGGGCGGTCCGGGTGCCGGTCCGGGTCGTGACGGACGAGGCCGTGGCGTCGCTGTCGGAGACGGTGACCCCCCAGGGCCTCGTCGCGGTCGCGGCCCTGCCCGCTCATCGGCTCGCCGACCTGCACGCCCCC
Organism: Frankia sp. CcI156; assembly: GCF_001983015.1. Lineage (NCBI taxonomy): Bacteria > Bacillati > Actinomycetota > Actinomycetes > Frankiales > Frankiaceae > Frankia > Frankia sp. CcI156. The sequence goes on along the minus strand of NZ_MOMD01000049.1, from coordinate 16,362 downwards.
CGGCTGGTCGCGGTGTGCATCGGCGCGGGCGATCCGGGTAACGCCGGCACGGTGATCCGCAGCGCGGACGCGGCCGGAGCGGACGCCGTCGTCTTCACCGGGAGCGGTGTCGACCCCTTCGGGGGCAAGTGCGTGCGCTCCTCGGCCGGCAGCCACTTTCACCTCCCGGTGATCGTGGAACCAGCCTTGGYCGGGGTGCTGGACCGGCTGCGGGCCCGGGGTTGCCGCATCGTGGCGACGTCCGGAGCCGCGGATCGCGACATTGACACCGCCGTCGCGGCCGGTGAGCTCGACGGRCCGACGGCGTGGCTGTTCGGTAACGAGGCACATGGGCTGGCTTCGGCTACTCTGGCCGCCGCGGACGCGGTTCTGCGGGTACCGGTGTACGGTCAGGCCGAGTCCCTGAATCTTGCGGTTGCGTCCGCCCTGTGCCTTTACGCGTCGGCGCGGGCGCAGAGAACGGGCAGGTCCGGTACTGACGGCACCGGAGGAGGTGGTCGACGGTGATGAACATTGTCACGTCGCCATCCGGGCAGGTGCCGCCCTCCGGCCCCGGCTGCGCGCCCGATGCCACCGATTCAGCCGTGTCGGCCGCGCAGGACGGCCCACTGCCTGCCGCCGCCTTCGACCTGCTACCGGATTCGGTGATCGTGACCGACGCCGCCGGCGTCGTCGAGGTGTTCAACCGGGCGGCGGCGAAGCTCACCGGGGTGGATGGACCGTCCGCGATCGGCCGGCATCTGACCGAGGTCCTCCCGTTGCTGGACGAGCGGGGCAACGACTGGTGGGAGTGCTCTACAGCCAGCCGGAACCTGCCGCGGGTCACCGGGCAGCCGGAGCGGCGCCTGACCTACGCGGGTCCAGTCCACGACCGTGACTTCCACGTCACGGTGCGGTTCAACCGGGTCGCCGGTCGGCTGGTGCGGGTGTCGCTGTCCCTGCGCGACACCCTCAGCCGCGAGCGGCTGGAACGCAACCGGGCGGACCTGGTCGCGACCGTGGCGCACGAGCTGCGCTCGCCGCTGACCAGTGTGAAGGGATTCACCGCGACGCTGCTCGCCAAGTGGGACCGGTTCACCGACGAGCAGAAGAAGCTCATGCTGAACACGGTCAACACCGACGCCGACCGGGTCACGCGCCTGCTCACCGAGGTGCTGGACGTCTMTCGGATCGACTCCGGACGCATCCAGGTCCGCAAGCAGATCGTCGACCTGCCCGCCCGGGTGCGTTCGGTGGTGGACGGCAAGGTGGCCTCGGGCGCGGCGGGCGCCGACCGGTTCTTCATCCGCGAGGAGGGCGAACTGCCCGAGATGTGGGTCGATCCGGACAAGATTGAACAGGTACTGCACAACCTCGTCGACAACGCCCTGCGGCATGGTGCGGGTACTGTGACGGTACTGCTGCGTGGCAGGGACAGCGGCACGGAGGTAAGCGTGGCCGACGAGGGTGAAGGCGTGTCCGAATCGAACGCCGCGCGCGTGTTCACGAAGTTCTGGCGGGGCGCCAGCCGCGGGAACGGCACCGGCCTCGGGCTCTACATCGCCAAGGCGCTGATCGAGGCGCACGGCGGCACCATCTCGGTCGGCCGGGCCCCGGGTGGCGGCGCCGAGTTCCGATTTTTCGTGCCCGCCGGTGGCCCGGTGTTCGGCTGACGCCGAGCACCGCGAACCGACCGGTGGGCGCCCCGGGCGGCCAGGCGCGCGCCGCCGCCCCAGGACCGGACACCCCAGGACCGGACGAACCCCGCCGCAGGCCGGACGACCCCGGCTTCCCGCCGGGATGACCCTGCTTTTCACCCGATGACGAGGATGAGCATCGTGCCCGCCCCTGGAGAGACTGTCGACCCGTCCCGGGTCCACGCCCTCGACCCCGATCAGCTCGACGCGGCCGTCAACGCGGCGCGGGAGTCGATCCGCGCCGCCGCCGATCTCGACGCGCTGGCAGCCGTCCGTACCGCCCACATCCAGGGTGCCTCCGCACCGCTGGTGCTGGCCCGCCGGGAGCTCGGTGCCCTGCCCCGTGCGGAGCGTGCCGACGCCGGTCGCCGGCACAACGCCGCCCGCACGGCCGTACAGGCCGCCTACGACGCCCGGCTGGCCGAACTCACCGCCGAACGCGACGCCCGGGTGCTGCGCGAGGAACGGGTCGACGTGACCCTGCCCGTCGACCGCCGCCGCCGTGGTGCCCGCCACCCGCTGACCGCCCTGTCCGACCGGCTTGCCGACGTGTTCGTGGCGATGGGCTACGAGGTCGCCGAGGGACCCGAGGTCGAACACGACTGGTTCAACTTCGAGGCCCTGAACATGGCGCCCGATCACCCGGCCCRCAGCGAGCACGACACGCTCTACGTCGCGCCGACCGGGGCGGGCCGGGTGCTGCGTACCCACACCTCCCCGGTGCAGATCCGCTCCCTGCTGAACCGCCCGCTGCCCGTGTACGTCGTGTGCCCGGGGCGGACATACCGCAACGACACCATCGATGCGACGCACTCGCCGGTCTTCGGCCAGCTCGAAGGTCTGGCCGTGGACAGGGGCATCACCATGGCGGACCTGCGCGGCACCCTGGAGGTCTTCGCCCAGGCGTTGTTCGGGGCGGGCCTGTCGACGCGGCTGCGCCCGTCGTTCTTCCCGTTCACCGAGCCGTCCGCGGAACTGGACGTGCAGTGCTTCGCCTGCCGCGGGGAGGCGGCCCGCCAGCCCTGTCGGGTCTGTTCGGACGAGGGCTGGATCGAGGCCGGCGGCTGCGGCATGGTCGACCCGCACGTCCTGCGGGCCGCGGGGGTCGACCCGACCCGGTACAGCGGTTTCGCGTTCGGGATGGGGCTGGAACGGGCCGCGATGGTCCGCCATGGCATCCGGGAGATCCGCGATTTCGTCGACGGTGACGTCCGGTTCAGCCTGCCGTTCGGAATCGAGGACTGACCCATGCTGATCGTGATGTCCTGGCTGCGGGAGTATGTGGCGGGGCTGCCGCCCACGCGGGCCGTCGCCGACGCGTTGATCCGGGCCGGTTTCGAGGTCGAGGGACTGCGTAGCGTCGGGGGCGAGTTCTCCGGCGTGGTCGTCGGGGAGATCGTCGACTTCGAGATCGTCGAGACGAAGAAGAAGGCCGTCCGCTGGTGCCAGGTCCGGGTCGCCGAGAGCGCCGGAGCCGAGGATGCCGGAGCCGAGAGCGCCGGATCCAGGGGCGAGGGCGTGCGCGGCGTCATCTGCGGGGCGCACAACTTCGCCGTCGGCGACCGGGTGGCGGTCGCGCTGCCCGGCGCCGTGCTGCCCGGCGGGTTCGAGATCACCGCGCGGAGGACCTACGGCCATGTCAGCGAGGGGATGATCTGCTCGGCCCGGGAACTGGGCCTCGGCGAGGAGTCCGACGGCATCCTGGTGCTCGCGCCGCGGGCGCCGATCGGCGCCGACGTCGCCGAGCTGCTCGATCTCGCCGACGAGGTGCTTGACATCGCGGTCACCCCGGACCGGGGCTACGGTCTGTCGGTGCGGGGGATCGCCCGGGAGGCGGCGACCGCCTTCGCGCTGCCGTTCACGGACCCGGGCGCGCCGGCGGACCCGGCAGCCGTCCCGGGGCCCGCCAGGGAGGCCTATCCGGTCGTCGTCGAGGACACCGCGGCGTGTGACCGCTACGTCGCCCGGGTGGTGACCGGGGTCGACTCGCGGRCCACCACCCCGCTGGGGTGGCAGCGGCGGCTGTCGCTGTCCGGGATGCGGTCAATCTCGGTGCCGGTCGACGTCACCAACGCCGTGCTGCTGGGCCTCGGCCAGCCGTTGCACGCCTTCGACCGGGCGAAGCTGGCCGGCGCGATCATTGTGCGCCGGGCCGTCGCCGGAGAGACGCTGCGCACCCTCGACGGGGTCGACCGCACTCTCGACCCCGAGGATCTGGTCATCGCCGACGACACCGGTCCGATCGCGCTCGCCGGGGTGATGGGCGGGGCCAGCACGGAGGTGTCCGCGACGACCACCGACATCGTCCTCGAGGCTGCGCACTTCGACCCGATCACGGTGGCCCGCACCGCCCGCCGGCACCGGCTGTCCTCGGAGGCGTCGCGGCGTTTCGAACGCGGCGTCGACCCGGCACTCGCGCCGGTCGCCGCGGCGCTGGCCGTCGACCTGCTCGCCGAGCTCGCCGCCGCCCGTCCCGAGCCCGGCGTGACCGACCTGGACCACCGCCCCGCCCCGGCGCCGGTGACCCTGCCGCTGACGGAACCGGAACGCCTCGCCGGCCGGCCCTACCCCGCCGAGGTGGTGCGGCGCCGGCTCGTCGACGTCGGCTGCGCGGTGGCTGACGGGTCGGCGACCGRGGACCTGCCCGGTGTTCTGATCGCGACGCCGCCGTCCTGGCGTCCCGACCTGACCCGGCCCGCCGATCTCGTCGAGGAGATCATGCGGCTGGAGGGGTACGACACCATCCCGGTGACCCTGCCGTCGCTGCCCGCGGGGCGCGGGCTCACCGCCGCGCAGCGGATGCACCGCGCGGTGGGCCGGGCGCTGGCCCATGCGGGGTTCGCCGAGGTGCTTACCCTGCCGTTCGTACCCGAGGACGCCGCCGACGCGCTCAGCCTGGCCGCGGCCGACCCGCGGCGTGCGGCGGTCCGGATCGCGAACCCGATCGCCGAGGACGCCGGCTACCTGCGGACGACCCTGCTACCCGGACTGATCGCGGCGGCCGTGCGCAACATCGGCCGGGGGCAGCGCGATCTCGCCCTGTTCGAGAGCGGTCTGGTGTTCCGGGAACGCGAACGGATCCCGACGGACGTCGTCACCCCGCCGGTGGATCGTCGGCCCTCCGCCGCGGAGATCGCCGCTCTGGACTCGACCCTGCCCGGCCAGCCCCGCCACGTCGCCGCGCTCCTCACCGGGCGCCGTGAGCCAGGTGGCTGGTCCACGCCGGCCCGGGACGCGGACTGGGCGGACGCGGTGGACGCCGCGCACGTGGTCGCCGAGGCGGTGGGCGTGACCCTCACGGTCAGAGCCGGCAATGTCATGCCCTGGCACCCGGGCCGCCTCGCGGAGCTCTCGATCGACGGCCGGGTCGTGGGCCACGCGGGTGAGCTGCACCCCCGGGTGCTCAGCGACGTCGGGCTTCCGCCTCGGGCCGGCGCGATGGAACTGGACCTCGATGCCCTGATCGAGGTCGCGTCGGCGGCGCCGCCGATGATCGCGCCGACGATCTCCACCTATCCGCCCGCCGACCGGGATGTGGCGCTCGTCGTGCCGATCGAGGTGCCGGTCGCCGATGTGACGGCGGCACTGCGGGCCGGAGCCGGTGACCTGCTGGAGTCCCTGACCCTCTTCGACGTCTTCGAGGGCGCCCAGGTCGGGGTCGGTCAGCGCTCGCTGGCCTTCGGCCTGCGGCTGCGCGCCGGGGACCGGACGCTGACGGCCGCCGAGGCGAACGCGGTGCGGGACGCGGCGGTCGCCCGGGCGGCGGAGCTTACCGGCGCGTCCCTGCGCGCCTGAGGCCGAGACGGGTTACGCCAGCATCATTGCATGATCATGAGTTGGCGTGTATAAAATTGCAATCATGGGTGTGACGGTAGCAGTTGCGGGGGCGAGTGGGTACGGCGGCGGAGAGCTGCTGCGCCTGCTCCTCGCCCATCCCGAAATCAAGATCGGTGCGCTGGCCGCGAACGCGTCCGCCGGCCTGCCGGTGACGGAGGTGCATCCCCACCTGCCCGACCTGGAGGGCCGGGTGTTCACGGACGCGGCCGCGCTGGCCGGGACCGACGCGGACATCGTTTTCCTGGCGCTGCCGCACGGTCAGTCGGCCGCGGTGGCGGCCACCCTGCCCGACACCGTGCGGGTCGCCGATCTGGGTGCCGATCATCGGCTCGTCGACCCGGAGGCGTGGCGGCGCGCCTACGGGGGGGAGCACGCCGGGACCTGGACCTACGGCCTGCCCGAGCTCCCCTGGGCACGGGCGGAGATCGCCGCGAGCCGGCGAGTGGCGATTCCGGGCTGCTATCCCACGGCGACCTCTCTCGGGCTCGTGCCGCTGCTGGTCGGCGGCCTCGTGGAGCCCGCCGACCTGGTCGTTGTCGCGGCGAGCGGCACGTCCGGCGCGGGGCGCTCGGCCACGGTGAACCTGCTCGGCAGCGAGGTGATGGGTGACCTGACCGCCTACAAGGTGGGCACCCACCAGCACAGACCCGAGATCACGCAGACCCTCTCCCGGGCCGCCGGTATGACCGTGACGGTGTCCTTCACCCCGGTGCTCGCCCCGCTTCCCCGCGGCATCCTCGCGACCAGCACCGGCCGGGCCACCCCGGGCACCGACGCGGACGCCGTGTACGAGACGCTGCGGGCCGCCTACGCGGGGGAGCCGTTCGTCCGGGTGCTGCCGCCGGGGCGCTGGCCGCACACCGCGGCGACGCTCGGCGGGAACGCCGTTCATGTGCAAGGGACCTTCGACCCGGAGACCGGCCGGGCGATCGTCGTCACCGCGATCGACAACCTCGGCAAGGGCGCGGCCGGCCAGGCGCTGCAGTGCGCCAACCTGATGCTCGGCCTGCCCGAGACCGCCGGGCTGACCGCTCAGGGCATCGCCCCCTGACCGTTTTCGGCCCGGTAGATCGGTAGGTCGGTAGATCGGTCGGTAGATCGGTAGGTCGGTAAGGACGCGGGAGCATCGATCAGCAACATCGATCAGCAACGCGGCCAGGAGACAGGAGAGGGTTGAGTTGAGCGTTACCGCCCCACGGGGCTTCCGCGCCGCCGGAGTGGCGGCCGGGTTGAAGCCGTCCGGCCGTCCGGACGTGGCGCTCGTCGTCAACGACGGGCCGTCCGACGCCGCCGCCGGGATCTTCACCGCCAACCGGGTTCAGGCGGCTCCGGTGCTCTGGACCCRCCAGGTCCTCGCCGACGGCCGGCTGMGCGCCGTCATCCTCAACTCCGGCGGGGCGAACGCCTGCACCGGTCCGGCCGGATTCGCCGATACCCATGCCACGGCCGAGCACGTCGCCGGGGCGCTCGGCCTCGGTGCCGGCGACGTCGCGGTCTGCTCGACCGGTCTCATCGGCGTCCGCCTGCCCATGGACAACCTGCTCGCCGGCGCCACCAAGGCGGTGGCGGACCTCGCTGACACCGACACCGCCGGCGCCGCGGCTGCGGAGGCGATCCGCACCACCGACACCGTCGCGAAGGCCGCGGTCCGCACCTCGTCAACGACCCCGGGTGTCACCATCGGCGGGATGGGTAAGGGCGCGGCGATGCTGGCGCCGTCGCTCGCGACGATGCTCGTGGTGGTCACCACCGACGCCGTCGCGGACGCCGCCACCCTCGATCGGGTGATCCGGGCGTCCTCGCGGGTCAGCTTCGAGCGGGTCGATTCCGACGGCTGCCTGTCCACCAACGACACCGTGCTGCTGCTGRCCTCGGGCGCCGCCGGGGTGAGCCTGCCCGAGGCGGAGCTGACGGGGCTGGTCACCGAGGTGTGCATCGACCTCGCCCAGCAGATGCTCGGCGATGCCGAGGGTTCGACGAAGACCATCGCCATCACCGTGACCGGAGCCGCGACCGAGGACGACGGGCTGGAGGTCGGCCGGGCCGTCGCCCGCAACAACCTGCTCAAGTGCGCTCTGTACGGCAAGGACCCGAACTGGGGACGGGTGCTCGCCGCGATCGGCACCACGAAGGCCGTCTTCGAGCCCGACGCGCTGGACGTGTCCATCAACGAGGTGCGGGTCTGCCGGGCCGGGGCCCCCGGCGAGGACCGCGACCTCGTCGACCTGTCCGGCCGTGAGGTGCGCATCGGCGTCGATCTGCACGCCGGCGATGCCGAGGTCACCGTCTGGACGAACGACCTGACCGACGGGTACGTCTACGAGAACTCGGCGTACTCGACATGAACGCCCCGACCCGGACGCCGCCGCCTTCGAACGGTGGGCACGGCAGCACCGGCAGCACCGGCAGCACCRGCGACGCCGCCCCGGGCGGGGGCACCGGGCGGGGCCCGGCCGCCACCGCCCGCGGCCATGCGGCGCTCGCGAAGACCCAGGTCCTCATCGAGGCGCTCCCGTGGCTGTCGCGGTTCCAGGGCGCGACCATCGTCGTCAAGTACGGCGGCAACGCGATGACGGAGCCGGCGCTGCGCGAGGCCTTCGCCGCCGACGTCGTGTTCCTGCGCCACTCGGGGCTGCGGGTGGTCGTCGTGCACGGCGGCGGTCCGCAGATCACCGCGCATCTGGAGCGCCTCGGTGTCCCCTCAACGTTCGTCGGCGGCCTGCGGGTCACCACCCCACAGACCATGGACGTCGTGCGGATGGTCCTGCTCGGCCAGGTCAATCGGGACGTCGTGGGGCTCGTCAACGACCACGGCCCGTTCGCCGTMGGGCTGTCCGGTGAGGACGCCAACCTCTTCACCGCGCGGCGCCRCCCGGCGATCGTCGATGGCCGGGAGGTCGACGTCGGCCTGGTCGGCGACATCGTCGAGGTCCGACCGGAGACGATCAACGCCCTGCTCGGCTCCGGGAAGGTGCCGGTGGTCGCGTCGGTCGCCCGCGGCGTCGACGGCGGGGTCTACAACGTCAACGCCGACACYGCCGCCGCCGAACTCGCCGTCGCGCTCGGGGCTACGAAGCTCGTCGTCCTGACCGACGTCGAGGGCCTCTACGCGGACTGGCCGGCGAGCGACGAGGTGATCAGTGAGCTGAGCATCACCGAGCTCGAACAGCTCCTCCCCTCGCTCACCGCCGGCATGATTCCCAAGATGGAGGCCTGCCGGCGGGCGGTGCGTGGCGGTGTTCCGCAGGCGCACGTGCTCGACGGACGGGTGCCGCACGCGGTGCTCCTGGAGATCTTCACCGACGATRGCATCGGCACCTTGATCATGGCCGAGTCGGGCACCTCGCCTGAGCCGGGTACGCCCCCCGCACCCGCCGCGCGCCCGGCCGGGATCGTTCCGGCCGGCGAACCGACCGGAGGAACGCCATGAACGCCGAGATCGCTGAGAACCCAGTGAACCCAGTGAACCCAGTGAACGCCGAGATCGCTAAGGACGCCGATCTGATCGCCCGGCGGGACGCCGTCGTGATGGCGACCTACGGCCGACCCGCGATCTCCCTGGCCCGGGGGGCCGGCAGCCGGGTGTGGGACCATGACGGCCGCGAATATCTCGACCTGGTCGGCGGGGTAGCCGTCAGCGTGCTCGGTCACTGCCACCCGGCGGTCCGGGACGCCGTCGTCGGCCAGCTCGGCGCTCTCGGCCACGTGTCGAACCTCTATGCCAACGAGCCTCAGGTGCTGCTGGCCGAACGGCTCGTCGAGCTGCTGCGGGTCGGCGCGCCGAGCCCCGGGCTTCCGCCCGAGGGGGCGAAGGTCTTTTTCTGCAACTCGGGGGCGGAGGCCAACGAGGCAGCAATCAAGATCGCCCGCCGGACCGGCCGTCCGGAGATTATCGCCACCGAGGGCTCGTTCCACGGTCGGACCCTGGGCGCGCTGTCCATTACCGGTCAGCCGGCCAAGCGGGCACCGTTCGAGCCACTGCTGCCCGGCGTCCGGTTCGTGCCCTATGGAGACGGCGCGGCCCTGCGCGCCGCCGTCAGCGAGGCGACCGCGGCGGTGTTCCTGGAACCGACCCTCGGTGAAGGCGGTGTCGTGCCGCCGCCGACCGGCTACCTCGCCGCCGCGCGGGCTGTCTGTGACTCCGCCGGCGCGCTGCTGGTCCTGGACGAGGTACAGAGCGGCATCGGCCGGACCGGCTCGTGGTTCGCTCACCAGGCCGAGGGCGTGCTGCCCGACGTGATCACCCTGGCCAAGGGACTCGGCGGTGGCCTGCCCGTCGGCGCCTGCGTCGGCATCGGCGCGGCGGGGACGCTGTTGCGCCCGGGGGATCATGGCAGCACCTTCGGCGGCGGCCCGATCGTCTGCGCGGCGGCGCTCGCGGTGCTCGACACGATCGCCGCCGAGGGCCTGCTTGAACACGCGTCGCGGCTCGGGGAGCGGCTGGSCGCGGCGATCCGGGCGGCGGGCGTGCCCGGCGTGGCGGGGGTCCGGGGACAGGGGCTGTGGCGGGCGATCGAGCTCGACGGCCCGTTCGCGCCGGCGGTGGAGAAGGCCGCCCGCGAGGCCGGTTACCTGGTGAACGCCGTCGCCCCCGACGCCATCCGGCTCGCCCCACCGCTGATCCTCACCGCCGCCGAGGTGGACGCCTTCGTCGCGGCCCTGCCCGGCATCGTCGGCGACGCGCTCGCCGCCCGGGTTCCGTCGGCGCAGTCCGCGTCGGCGCAGTCCGCGTCAGCCCCGGGCTCTAGGGTCAGCGCATGACGGTCCGACACTTCCTTCTCGACACCGACCTGACCCCCGCGGAGCAGACCGCTCTGCTCGACCTCGCCGACGGGTTCAAGGCACGCCGCCGCGTCACCCGGCTGACGGAGCGTCCGCTCGCCGGGCGCTCGGTGGCGCTGCTGTTCGAGAAGCCGTCGACGCGCACCCGACTGTCGTTCGACGTGGGCGTCGCTGAGCTCGGCGGCCACCCGGTGGTGATCGACGCGGCGAGCGCGCAGCTTGGCCGGGGGGAGACCATCGAGGACACCGCCGCCGTGCTGAGCCGGTACGTCGACGCGATCGTCGTGCGTACCTTCGCGCWGGAGCGGCTGGAGCGGCTGGCGGCGGCGGCCACCGTTCCGGTGATCAATGCGCTGTCCGACCACGCCCATCCCTGCCAGGCCCTGGCCGACCTGCAGACGATCCGGGAGCGGCGGGGCCGCCTGGCCGGGCTGACCCTGACCTACCTGGGCGACGGCAACAACGTCGCGCACTCGCTGCTGCTCGCCGGCGCGTCGGCCGGCATGCGGGTGCACGTGGCCTCGCCGCCCGGCTATGAGCCGTTCGAGCAGGTGGTGCGGCACGCCAATGAGATCGGCATGGTGACCGGGGGGGAGGCGCTGGTGATGCACGACGCGCTGGAGGCCGCCGCCGGGGCAGACGTGCTTTACACCGACGTGTGGGCGTCGATGGGTCAGGAGAGTGAGTCGGACAGCCGCGCGTTGGTGTTCCAGCCGTACCGCCTCGACGAGAAGGCCGTCGAGGCCGCTTCGCCCGACGTGATCGTCATGCACTGCCTGCCCGCGCATCGGGAGCTCGAGATCACCACGTCGGTGATCGACGGACCCCGTTCGGTCGTGTTCGACCAGGCCGAGAACCGGCTGCACGCCCAGAAGGCCCTGCTGTCGATCCTGCTGTCCGAGGGCGTCGGTCCGACCGGCACCGCCGGAAGCGCGTCCGGGGTGGGGGGCGCATCGTCGGTGGGGGGCGCATCGTCGGTGGGGGGCACCGGGCGATGACCTCGGAAGCAGGCGCGGAGGCCGCGCGTGCCGCGCCGTTGACCAAGCACGCCCGCCAGGCTCGGCTGGCGGCGTTGATCGGTCAGCGCGGCGTGCGTTCACAGACCGAGCTCGCGCGTCTGCTGGCCGCCGAGGGCGTCCAGGTTACCCAGGCAACCCTGTCCCGTGATCTGGAGGACATCGGGGCGACCAAGGTGCGCGGTCCGGACGGCGGCTTGGTCTACGCGGTCGAGGCGAACCTCGCGCCGGCGGAGATCGTCCGGTTGTCGCTCACCCGGCTCTGCGAGGAACTGCTGGTCTCCGCGGAGGCCAACGGCGACCTGGTCGTGCTGCGCACACCGTCGGGCGCCGCGCAGCTGTTCGCCTCGGTGCTCGACCGGGAGGCGCTTCCGGGGGTCATGGGCACGATCGCGGGGGATGACACGGTGCTCGTCGTCTGCCGGTCGGCTCCCGCAGCCGAGGCCCTGGTCCGTCCGGAGAGCTCGGTCCGTCCGGAGAGTTCGGTCGGTCCGGGAGATCCCGCTGGTCAGGGAGGGCATGCTGGTCCGAGGGGTCCGGCACTCGCCGCTCATCTCCTGTGGCTCGCCGACGGCCGGGCGCGGGGAGCGTCGACGGGATCGTCCGCCGTGCCAGACCAGGATGCGTAGCGGTGCGCCGGCGACGCCGTGAACCGGCCTTCCCGGCATCCTTGATGAACATAGCGCTAATTTTTGCTAAAAATAGCACTCATCGGTTTTTCTTTAACCAGCCTGGCGTGATTTTCAATAATTCAACATGATTCTGATATAAAACGACATAAGGAGATAAGTACTGTGACCGAACGCGTCGTGCTTGCCTACTCGGGCGGCCTCGACACGTCCGTGGCCATCGGTTGGATCGGCGCCGAGACCGGCGCCGACGTCGTCGCGCTGGCGGTTGACGTCGGCCAGGGCGGCGAGGACCTCGAGGCCATCCGGCAGCGCGCCCTCACCTGTGGCGCGGTCGAGTCGATCGTCGTCGACGCCCGTGAGGAGTTCGCCGAGTCCTTCGTCGCTCCGGCGATTAAGAGCAATGCGCTCTACATGGACCGGTATCCGTTGATCTCGTCCCTGTCGCGACCCGTCATCGTCAGGCATCTGGTCGCCGCGGCCCGCGAGCACGGGGCGGACGCCATCGCGCACGGCTGCACCGGCAAGGGCAACGACCAGGTGCGCTTCGAGGTCGGGGTGGCGGCGCTCGCCCCCGGGCTGAGCGTGCTCGCCCCGGTGCGCGACTCGGGGATGACCCGGGACAAGGCGATCGCCTTCGCGGAGGAACGCGGCCTGYCGATCGACGTGTCGAAGAAATCGCCGTATTCCATCGACCAGAACCTGTGGGGCCGCACCGCCGAGTGCGGCGTCCTCGAGGACCCGTGGGCCCAGCCGCCGGAGGATGTCTTCGTCTACTCCGCGGACCCCACCGTCGCGCGGATCCCCGACGAGGTGACCATCTCGTTCATCGACGGTGTCCCGGTGGGGTTGGACGGGCGCTCCCTCCCGCTCGCCGATCTCGTCGCCGAGCTCAACGTCCGGGCGGGCGCCCACGGCGTGGGCCGGATCGACCTGATCGAGGACCGGCTCGTCGGCATCAAGAGCCGGGAGATCTACGAGTGCCCGGCGGCGATCACSCTGCTAACGGCCCACCGGGACCTCGAGGACCTCACGCTTGAGCGGGACGTCGCCCGGTTCAAGCGGGGCRTCGACCAGCGGTGGGGTGAGATCGTCTACGACGGTCTGTGGTACTCGCCGCTGAAGAGCGCGTTGGACGCCTTCGTCGACTCCGCCAGCGCCGGAGTGTCCGGGGAGGTGCGGATCCGGCTCGTGGGTGGCGTCGCCCAGGTCGTCGGCCGGCGCAGCCCGGCCAGTCTGTACGACCACGCACTGGCCACCTACGACGCCGGCGACCAGTTCGACCAGCGCGACGCCCGCGGGTTCATCGAGCTCTGGGGTCTGCCGACGAAGGTCTGGGCGGCGCGCGAGCAGCGGCTGAACCCGTGACCGCGACGCACCCGCCCGGCGGGAACGACACGACGCGCAGAGGGCCCGGTGACGGGGCGCCCGGTGACGGGGCGCCGATGCGGCTGTGGGGCGGGCGCTTCGCCGGCGGCCCGGCGGAGGCGCTCGCCCGGCTGTCGATAAGCGTCCAGTTCGACTGGCGGCTGGCGCCCTACGATCTGCTCGCGTCGAAGTCGCACGCCCGGGTCCTGCACCGGGCCGGGTTGCTCGACGCCGACGAGCTCGCGGCGATGCTCGCCGCCCTGGACGAGCTCTCCGACGCGGTCGCCCAGGGCCGGTTCCGCCCGACCGTCGAGGACGAGGACGTCCACACCGCCCTCGAACGTGGTCTGCTCGAACGGCTCGGAACGCTGGGCGGAAAGCTGCGGGCCGGCCGGAGCCGCAACGACCAGGTCGCCACCGACCTGCGGCTCTACCTGCGGGACTCGGCCCGCGAGGTGGCCGCGCGGCTGACCGAGTTGTCCCACGCGCTGGTCGTGCTTGCCGAGCAGCACGTCGACACCCCGGCCCCCGGGATGACCCACCTGCAGCACGCCCAGCCGATCTCCTTCGGTCATCAGCTGCTGGCACACGTGCAGGCGTTCGTCCGGGACATCGACCGGTTGCGCGACTGGGACGTCCGGGCGTCGGTGAGCGCCCTGGGGGCCGGGGCACTGGCCGGTTCCTCGCTGCCGCTCGACCCGCAGGGGGTGGCCGCGGAGCTGGGGTTCGACCGGGCGTTCGCCAACTCCCTCGACGCGGTCTCCGACCGGGACTTCGCCGCCGAGTTCCTGTTCGTGGCGGCCCTGATCGGGGTGCACCTGTCGCGGCTCGGCGAGGAGATCGTGCTCTGGACGACGAGGGAGTTCGGCTGGGTCGAACTGGACGACGCCTTCGCGACCGGTAGCTCGATCATGCCGCAGAAGAAGAACCCGGACGTCGCGGAGCTGGCCCGGGGGAAGTCCGGCCGGCTCATCGGGGATCTGACCGGTTTCCTGGCCACCCTCAAGGGACTGCCGCTCGCCTACGACCGCGATCTGCAGGAGGACAAGGAGCCGGTCTTCGACGCGGTCGACACCCTGCTGCTGGTGTTGCCCGCGCTGACCGGCACGGTTGCGACCATGCGGGTCCGTCGCGAGCGGCTCGTCGCCGCGGCGCCCGACGGCTTCGCGCTGGCCACGGATGTCGCCGAGTACCTGGTGCGCCGAGGGGTGCCGTTTCGTCAGGCGCACGAGGCGGTCGGCCAGTTCGTGTCGTGGTGCGTGGCCCACGACGTCGATCTCGACGAGGTGTCGGACGACGATCTCGGTATGATCAACCCCCTGCTCACCCCGGACGTGCGCGAGGTGCTGTCGGTGCGGGGAGCGCTGGAGGCCCGCTCGGCCCCCGGCGGGACCGCTCCCGACCGGGTCCGCGAGCAGATCGCCGCGTTGCGTCCGGTGCTGGACCGGGACCAGGCCTGGGCGGTGGGCTGACGGCACTACCCGAATCCTCGCCCGGCATGGCACCGACGGACGGTGCCGCGCCGGACGGGGTGGACTTCTATGACCGGCCCGTTCTGGCCGTCGCACCGGCTCTTCTTGGTGCGACGGTCTGGCACGGGCCGGTCGCCGTTCGGATCACCGAGGTCGAGGCGTACGGGGGGCTGGACGATCCCGCCTCGCACGCCTACCGCGGCCCGACGCCGCGCGCGGCCGTCATGTTCGGACCGCCGGGACGGGCCTACGTCTACCTCAGTTACGGCGTCCACTGGTGTCTGAACGTAGTGTGCGGACCGGTCGGTTCGGCGTCGGCCGTGCTCCTGCGCTCCGGAGAGGTCGTGGCGGGTCGTGACCTCGTGGCGGGCCGTTTCCCGCGCCTGGTCGAGGCGGACCTGGCGCGTGGCCCCGGCCGGTTGGGACGGGCGCTCGCCGTGACCGGCGCATTGAGCGGAACCACGATCACCGGCCCGGGGCCGGTCACGGTGGCACTGGCCGGGGGCCGGGGGATCCGTCCTCCCGGCCCGCCCGGTATCTCCGGCGGCCGGGTCCGCCGCGGCCCCCGGGCGGGGATTCGGGTGGCGACCGAATGGCCCTGGCGATTCTGGCTCGCTGGCGAGGCGACGGTCAGCGGCCCGCGGCCGCCGCGTCGACCCAGGTGAGTCGACCCGGTGATGCTCTGGCCCGTGTTCCGGGTGTCAGTCTTCCGGCCCAGACCATCAAGCGTCCCATATCAGAAGATCACAACGAACTGGTCTTGAGAAGGTGTGACGTACATCACATATCTTGGTAAGGGATTGATTTGACGTCCCCCGTCATCCACCCGTAATGTTCTCTCTGTCAGCGAGACACCGGATCCGCCGAGTACCACGGATGCGGTCGGTGACTGCCCCCCCGAGGGGCGCGTGTGGCAGATGTACGGCAGCCCCCGTCTGGGGAGTAACTGACGAGCATCCTCCAGAATTTTGTAAGAAGCCAGCAAGCCGCCTGAGGGCGACGTCTTGCGACGTCTACTCAGTAGCGCCTGCTCCTTGAGAACTCAACAGCGTGCCGATTGTCAGTGCCAATTGTTTTACCCCGTTCATGGCCTGGCTGGGTGGTGTCCCACGTGGTGGGGTGGCTGTCTGGTTGGGTTGTGAGGGRTTCCTTTGGACACGGTGGTGGGCCTGTGAGGGTCTGCTGTCGATGTCGGGGTCTGTCGATGTTTTTGYATCGGCGCTCTCAATGCATTGATGGAGAGTTTGATCCTGGCTCAGGACGAACGCTGGCGGCGTGCTTAACACATGCAAGTCGAGCGGGGAGCTTCGGCTCTCAGCGGCGAACGGGTGAGTAACACGTGGGCAACCTGCCCCGAGCTCTGGAATAACCTCGGGAAACCGGGGCTAATGCCGGATATGACATTGCCGGGCATCTGGTGGTGTGGAAAGATTTATCGGCTCGGGATGGGCCCGCGGCCTATCAGCTTGTTGGTGGGGTGATGGCCTACCAAGGCGACGACGGGTAGCCGGCCTGAGAGGGCGACCGGCCACACTGGGACTGAGACACGGCCCAGACTCCTACGGGAGGCAGCAGTGGGGAA